>NZ_DFMZ01000096.1:0-6703 GCF_002375825.1 Aneurinibacillus sp. UBA3580 | reverse complement strand
GAAGAGCGACACACGCAAGCGAGCTGCGGCGGAGTGCTGTATAATGTCTGCCATCTGTCAAACCGTATTGTTCGATCAGTTCGCTAATCTTTTTCTTGTTCTGGCTTGATACATTGGCAATGATCAGGTTTTGATTCGCTGTCAGACGGAAATCACCCGTATGGATTTTGGCGATTTCGCGCAGGCCGGTCTTCAGCTTGTAATCATCAAAATCCGCGATGCGGCCGCCCTGAATAAACAGTGTAAAATGCCATGTGCCTTGAACACCTTTCACCCAGCCGTAGCGGTCGCCGTTATGGTCAAAATGATACGGCTTCGCTTCATCCAGGCTCCAGCCGAGGCGGTTTTCCAGTTCAGCCTTGACCGTTTCCAGCCCGAGTCGGTCAACTGTGTACTTGAACCGGGCATTTTTGCGGACGGAACGGTTTCCGTAATCGCGCTGAATCGTAATGACTTTTTCCGCTATATCTTGAATTCGGTCCGGCGTACAGAAGCCGATTACTTTGGCGAGCTGAGGATATGTCGCTTTGTCGCCATGCGTCATGCCCATGCCGCCGCCGATCGCCACGTTAAAACCGACAAGCTTGCCATCTTCCACAATCGCAATGAAACCAAGGTCCTGTGAATAGACATCAATGTCATTCGATGGCGGAACAGCGATACCGATCTTGAACTTCCGCGGCAAATAAAGCGGTCCGTATATTGGTTCGATTTCTTCCGCTTCCGGCGTGCCTTCCACTTTTTCTTCATCCAGCCAAATTTCATGGTACGCTCTGGTACGTGGCAATAAATAATTGCTCAATTGTTTCGCCCATTCATATACTTCTAAATGGATCTCAGATTGATAGGGATTCGGGTTGCACATGACGTTCCGGTTCACATCGCCGCACGCGGCTATCGTATCCAAAAGGGACGCATGAATTTCCTGAATCGTATTTTTCATATTCCATTTTAAAATACCATGCATTTGAAACGTCTGGCGTGTTGTCAGTTTTAATGTGCCGTTGCCGTTTTTTTGGGCAAGCTCGTCCATGACAAGCCATTGCTCCGGTGTCGCGACACCGCCCGGCAAGCGGACGCGCAGCATGAACTGATACGCAGGTTCAAGTTTTTGTTTTTGGCGCTCATTGCGGAGATCCCGGTCATCCTGCAAGTAGCTGCCGTGAAATTTCATCAGACGGTTGTCATCTTCAGGAATTCCGGCGCTGAGCCGATCCTGCATCACTTCCTTCAGCGTGCCGCGTAAATAGTTGCTTTCTTCTTTTATACGCTCAACATCGCTTGGCGGGCCGTCCGGCGCTTTTAAAATTCGGTTTACCATGTTGAAAAAACTCCCTTCAATCCAAAATCAGTATACATCACGCTGATAACGTTTTTGCTGTTGCATGTCGGCAAGATAGTCTTCCGCTTTTTCACGGCTCATGCCGCCTTCTTTTTCTATAATCTCAATAAGAGTGTTATGGACGTCATGTGCCATGTTTTTCTCATCTCCGCAAATATAAACGGTTGCTCCTTCTTGAAGCCACTCAAACAATTCTTTGCTGTGTTCAAGCATCCGGTGCTGCACATACACTTTTTCATCCGTGTCACGCGAAAACGCGACATCCATTTTCGTCAGCACGCCGTCTTTCAGCCACTTTTGCCATTCGGTCTGGTAAAGGAAATCCGTTACGAAATGCTGGTCGCCGAAGAACAACCATGATTTTCCTTTCGCCCCTGTTTCTTCGCGCTCCTGCATAAAGGAGCGGAACGGAGCAACGCCTGTCCCCGGTCCAACCATGATGATTGGCGTATCCGGGTTTTTTGGCAGCTTAAAGTTTGGATTATGCTGAATATAAACTGGCAGCGTATCTCCAGGCTGCAGACGTTCCGCGCATAAAATGGAGCAAACGCCTTTTCGTTCGCGTCCGTGTGCATCGTACCGGACGGCACCGATTGTCAAATGCACTTCATCCGGATTCGCGGATAAGCTACTGGCAATCGAATAAAGACGGGCCGGTATTTTACGGAGAATAGAGATAAACTCTTGCGCCGATACATCCCACGGACCAAAATCACGGACCAGATCAAGCAAATCGCGCCCTTCAAGATACGCTTTTACTTTTTCTTCATTGCCCGGCGATAAAAGTTCCCGTAAATCTTCATTGTTTGAAAGCTGCGCCGCCTGCTCAAGAAGCGGTTTGGTTAAAACGGTAATTTCAAAGTGAGAGATAAGCGCTTCTCTAAGCGGACGAACGTCTCCATGTTTATTGACCGTCACATTTTCTTCCGGATCCCATTTCAATTCTTCAAGAAGCATATCTACCAGAGCCGGATCGTTTTCCGGATAGATACCGAGGCTGTCACCCGGTTCAAATGTGAGGCCAGACCCTTCAAGCGATAACTCGAGGTGTCGCGTTTCTTTATTCGAGCCGCGGCCGTTCAAGTTTATATTTTCAAGCACTTCCGCTTTAAACGGATTTGTTCTGGAATATGCCGGTTTACCTGCTTGAGGTACTGTTGCCAGAGCAGGAGCAGCACTCTCACCCCGCGCTTCATTTAAGCCGCCAAAGACTCCTTCAAGCCATTCTGCCGCCGGCTCATCATAGTCAAGGTCGCAGTCAACGCGCGGATAAAGCCGTGTGCCGCCGAGTTCTTCCAGCCGCTGATCGAATTCTTTTCCCGTCTGACAGAAAAACTCATACGAGCTATCTCCAAGTGACAAAACAGAAAAACGGAGATCATCAAGCTTTGGCGCCCGTCGGCTATGAAGAAACTCATAGAAAGACAGCGCGTTATCCGGCGGATCACCTTCCCCATGTGTGCTCACGACAATAAGCAGGTTTTGGACTTTCTTCAAATTGTTCGGTTTAAAATCGCTCATGGAGGAGACAGTTACTTGAAAGCCGCGCCCCTCAAGTATTTTGCCAGCATTCTCCGCAAGCCCCTGCGCGTTACCTGTCTGTGATCCGTAAAGAATGGTCACTTCTTTTGAAATTGTCTGCCCGGTGTTCCCCACAGGAAGTTCTGCTGCCGGCGCTTCTATTGTTCCCGGAACGGAAGCAGACTGGGACGCGGCCAGATAACCGCTCAGCCAGATTTTTTGTGATTCTGTCAAGGTCGGTAGAAGGCGGTTAAGAAGTTCTACCTGCTCCTGATTAAACGGACTGTTCATTACCTGAAGTTGCAACGATATCCACCTCACAAAGGAATATAAACTTATCGTACTTCTTTTTATTAATAAGGAGTGGTTTCAACATTTTTTGCCGTTCACTATTCGGAGAAAAAATGTTTTTTGTTGTATCTATATTATTCTTATTAATAAAGTGGGTTTTAATAGTATAAATCATTCGAAAATTTTAATGAAAGGAACGTTTTTTCATTTGTCTTTCGATTGTCTTTCCCCGCTTAGACACTTCCTCGAAAAGGTGTCTACTTCAACTTTACCGGAAGTCACAGCATTAGTAAAATACATATAAATTATTATAGCTATTAAGATTACTAATAATAAGATGAGATTCTTTTATACGATGACGCGTTAAAAATATTTGTAACCTTATGTTATAACCTGGTTACCAGGCTGAAACCGAAATAAATATGTAAAAGGGATAGCATATGTGGTAGTGAGGTGGTAAGATGTTTTTTGTAATCTGGGCTTTTATTTTTGATGAATTTTATATGCGGAGTATTTTTATACTAAGAATATTCTGTTTATTTAGCAGGATGTATGATCAACAGGAGATCAGGTCTGTCATCTACAAGTAAAAAGAGCCAGGGTTAATCCCTAACTCTTAGTAAGCGCAATCCATTTAAGGTTACAATTAATGTAGCTCCCATATCAGCAAAGATTGCAATCCAGAGCGTTAACCAGCCAGGAACGACAAGCAATAAAGCGATAAGCTTGATTGCTAAAGAAAATGTAATGTTTTGCTTAATGATTTGTAGTGCTTTTCTACTCAGCTTAATCGTGAACGGAAGCTTTTCTAAATCATCAGCCATTAATGCAATATCAGCCGTTTCTAGAGCAGTGTCTGTACCGGCACCACCCATGGCGATCCCCACAGTTGCAGTAGCGAGCGCTGGTGCATCATTCACTCCATCTCCTACCATTCCTACACGTTGGCCGGACTTCTTGAGTTGCTTAATAGCTTCCAGCTTGTCTTGAGGTAGCAGTTCACCTTTTATATCAGTGATGCCTACTTTTTCTCCAATGGCATGAGCCGTAGCTTTATTGTCACCTGTCAACATGATGGTTTTTTTAATGCCTATTGCATGAAGTTTTTGAATGACATCTTTGCTGGTTTCACGAACTTCATCAGCTACAGCAATCAGAGCCAGTGCTTGTTTACTTGTACCAAGAATCATCACGGTTTTACCTTCATGCTGAAGTTTCTCAATTTGTGATTGAATATCCTTCATTCTGCCAATGGACAAGAGCTCCTCAAATAAGCGAGGACTCCCGATGTAATATTCGCTGCTGTTTACGGTTGCTTTTACCCCTTTACCAGTAATCGAGGAGAAGTCTTCTACGTCAGGCAAAGAAAGCTCTTCCTCTTCTGCTTTCCGTACGATAGCAGAGGCTAAAGGATGCTGGGAGCCCTTTTCTAATGTTGCTGCAATAGATAAGCATTCGTTGGCTGAGTGGCTTTGCAGAGGAATTAAATCGGTTACCACAGGAACCCCACGAGTCAGTGTACCTGTCTTGTCAAAAGCGATAGCAGATAAAGAACCTGCTTCCTCCAGGTGGATACCACCTTTGATGAGCACACCGTTACGGGCTGCATTCCCGATTGCCGTAACAATGGCAACTGGCGTGGAGACAACTAACGCACACGGACAACCAACAACCAGAATCGCCAATCCTTCGTATACCCATGCGTTCCAATCTCCTCCAAAGAAGAGAGGTGGAATAACAGCAACACCCAGTGCTAATAACATAATCATCGGTGTATAGTATTTGGCAAATCGGTCTACAAACGCTTGTGAAGGTGCTCGTTCAGCCTGTGCTTCTTCTACAAGGTGGATAATTTTTGCGATCGTAGTATCTTCGACTGTTTTTGTTACTTTAACTTCCAGTAGTCCTTCTTCATTCAGTGTTCCGGCAAACACTTCATCTCCCACCGATTTTGTCACAGGAATGGATTCTCCAGTAATCGCAGCCTGATTGATGGAAGATGTACCTTTAACAATTTCGCCGTCCATAGCCAGCTTTTGTCCTGGTTTTACAATCATAATATCCCCGATTTGAATATCCTCAACCGGAATTTGTATGTCTTGCCCGTTTTTTCGTACTGTCGCTTCTTTGGGCGCGATGTCCATCAGTGAGCTAATCGATTGACGTGCCTTTTCCATAGAGTATCTCTCCAGCGCTTCACTGATAGCAAAGAGGAACACAACGGTCGCTCCTTCTCCCCACTCACCGATGGTGGCTGCGCCAATAATAGCGACAGTCATAAGAGTATTCATATCAAAACGTAGCATGGTGAGATTTTTGAATCCTTTTAGGAAAAGAGAAAATCCTCCAATGAGAATAGAAGCAGCATATAACGAAACGGGGAGCCAGTGCTCTTCGCCATACTGATCACGAATAAGCCAAGCGACCAATAATAACACAGCGGAAATCACTGTACGGATATTCGTCGTTTTTTTCCAAAAAGACTCTTTTTCAACAACGATCCGTTGCTTTTCGGGGAACAGCCGTAGATTTTCGAACGCACCGGCTTTTTCTAACTCTTCGATCGTTGCCTCGCCTTCAACAGAAATTTTAGATGCGCCAAAATTCACTTTTGCATCTTTAACACCAGGCAACGCTTTTACATTTTGTTCAAATTGAGCAGCGCAGTTCGTACAGGTAAATCCCTGCACGCGATAGACGCTTTTTTTCTCAAGCTGTTGTGTATTTTCACTTGTTTTCATTGCCTGGCAACCTCTTTTCGTTGAGCAAAAGCAAGCGTAATTAATTGTTTAAGATGTTCATCATGTAGCGAATAAAACACTAACTTTCCTTCTTTCCGGTACTTCGCCAGTCCCATATTCCGAAGCAAACGGAGATGATGGGATGCTGTGGCTGTAGAAGAGCCGATAATGTTAGCAATATCACAAACACATAGCTCCTCTTCTTCACATAACGCATATGCGACTTTTAGCCTTGTATCGTCAGCCAATGCCTTAAACACTTTGACAATAGTTAACGTATCGTGTTCCTCGATGCTTTGCTTTACACGATTCACCTTCTCTTCGTCAAAACAATAAATCTCACAGCTATCTATTTTTTTTAGTTTCTCCATTTTTCACCTCATATTAACAATAAAATAATTGTTTGAATGTTATTGTATACCTTATAATAAAAACAGTCAAATGAATATTTGAATAATGGGGTGAAGGAATGGATAGTCAATTGAACAAACTTATGTGGGAACGGGAGCCGACCTATTGTTTTTTCCCCCCCAAAACGCTCATTTAGAAGAAGGTCACCTATCAAGCAGCCAGCAACGGGAAAACCGAATTTCCCGTTGCGACATTTCCCATCGGTCAACAGACAACGTCAAGTTGCACTCAGATACGATGTCAGTAACAATTAGTTGGTCAGATCTCGGAGCAACCCTTTATGAATTAGCCGAGAACACTCGTGACCTCAGTCATGAGTGTTCTCGGCTTCGGACAAGGGAAGGTTTTAGCCTTCTCGCAAGTCCGACTGTATAGTATAATATATTTGTACAGATTG
>NZ_DFMZ01000116.1:515-10269 GCF_002375825.1 Aneurinibacillus sp. UBA3580 | reverse complement strand
TTCCTTCGTACCACAAAAGTCAACCGCCCTTCCCATGATTTTCATGTCGGGGTTGCGGCTGAGATGCCATGGTGGTTTTTTGTGAAAATCACGAGAAAAGAAGGAGGGGGAAGAGGAAAGGAGAGCCAGGGAAGAAAAAGGCCTTCGCCTTTTTCCGCATTGCAATCATTTCCTCGTTCTCTCCTCTCTTTTCCTTCTACCGCAAAAGTATGATTTTCATGTCAGGGTTGTGGCTGAAAAGCCGTGGGAGTTTTGTTTTTTGACAATTTCCCACAATTTTTTGATATTCTTTCCGCATTGTTTGTCTATCCTATATACCGTAAACAACCTTGTACCATTTTACTAAATTACAGGAGGAGTTTGAATGAAAAAGAAACTGTATGCGATACTGCTGGGAACCGGATTGGCTTTGGCTGCGGTAAGCTCCGTATTTGCAGCCGATCAACCGGCCGAGTCGGCAAACGAAGGTCAAGCCAAAGCACATGCAGCCGGTTTTGGCTGCAAAATGCATGGAAAGAAGTTTGACCTGGAGAAAGTGGCAAAAGAAAAAGGCATCACCGTGGATGAGCTGAAAAAGCAGATAGAGCAAAAAAGGGAAGCAAAGCTGGCTGAAATCGCCAAGGAAAAAGGCATTACCGTGGAAGAGTTGAAAAAGCAAATGCGCGAGAAGCGCGAAAACCACCTGGCTGAGATGGCAAAGGCACGCGGAATGAGCGTCGATGAGTTGAAAACGGAACTTAATAAGATGCATGAAGCGCACCTCGCCGCACTTGCAAAAGAGCGTGGAATTACCGTAGAGGAATTGAAAAAGCAACTGCCGAATCCGGACGGCCCAGTCTTTTTCCATGACAACGACCTGTAAAATTCTGATCATTAATGAAAGGAACATGTTGCCTCTGCATGTTCCTTTCTTTATCTTTAATATATAAAGACTGAATTATCGGAGGAGCCATGTCGTATCATGTATACCTGGTTGAAGACGAAGCCAATCTGAACCGCCTGTTGACGTCCTACTTGCAAAATGAGGGCTGGAAAGTTACATCGTTTCTTACCGGCGCGCAGGCAAAAGCGGCAATCCCACAGAATCCGCACGTATGGATTCTCGACATTATGCTGCCTGATACGGACGGTTTCGAACTTCTCAATCTCATTAAGTCGAACAACGCCAAACTTCCCGTCATTTTCATATCTGCCAGAGACGCGGATTTAGATCGTATCATCGGCCTGGAGATGGGCAGCGACGATTATCTCGCCAAACCGTTTTTGCCCCGCGAGCTTGTCATCCGTACCCGTAAACTGCTTGAAAGAGTATACGGTCCTAACAGCCAAGCCCCTGTATCCGCTGAGCAAACAACAGGCATTCTTACCATTTCTTCTTACACGATATATGAAAAAGAGCGAAGGGTGCTATACGATGACCAACCTGTCGATTTGACTTCAAAGGAGTTGGATTTGCTGCTATTGTTTGCCGGACACCAGGGCCAGGCCCTCTCCCGCCAACAGATTCTTAATCATATCTGGGGGACCGATTATTTCGGTACGGACCGTGTCGTGGACGATCTAGTGCGGCGTCTGCGCAAAAAAATGCCGGATCTGCGCCTCGAAACGCTATACGGCTACGGCTACAGGATGACGAACATATGAGAAACCGACCGCTGGCTGTACAAATATGGTTTGTATTCACAGGAATCATGACGATCGTCCTCTGCCTTGTCATCGTGCTAATTCCTGTCCTCGTCCGGCCTTTCCTCGTCCAGGATACGTATACACGTATTAAAGAGGCACAAGCCCTGCTCTGGGACAGGACGGGCAACAGCCTTGATCCCGGAAAGCGGTTCGGTCAAAAAGAGTCCGGTGTCGTACGCCATCTTTTGTATGCAGACGGAAGCTGGATGGCGCCGCCTTTTGCGATCGCATCGCTATCCCCGGAATTTTTATCACAAGCCCAGGAGCAAGCCCTTACCCAGGCCGAACCGATAAAAGAATACAAAAGTAAAGTGGGAAACCGGACGCTGTATTATATGATTCGCAGCGCCCAGACGGAGGGACAGGCATTCTTTCTGCTCTCTTATGCATGGGACACATATCAAAGGGAATTTATCTCCTCGTTTATCCGCCAGTTGTTTGGTATGGCGCTCCTGGTTCTTATCGCCAGCTTTCCGTTTTCGTACTGGCTGTCTAAGTACCTTTCCCGGCCGCTTGTTCAGATTGAAAAGCATGTGGAGCGGCTTGCCGAGCGCGATTGGCATAGCCCGCTGCTGCTTGAGCGGAAAGATGAAATCGGGCGGTTGGCCGCATCGGTGGAGCGCATGCGTCGACGGCTGGTGAGACAGGACGAAACACAGCGGACGCTGCTACAGAATATATCGCATGAACTAAAAACGCCCATTATGGTCATTCGAAGCTACGCACAGGCCATAATGGACGGCATGTATCCTTCCGGCGATTTACCGCAAACGGTGGATGTAATCGAGAAGGAGGCAGAGCGGCTGGAGCGACAGGTCAGGCAATTGCTCTATCTGACAAAACTCGACTACTTAGCGGCTGAGGAGCAAGTTTTCTATCCGGTTCCTCTTGCAAAGATTGCAGGTGAAACCATTCAGCGTTTGCGGTGGCGAAGACCGGAGCTTGCATGGGTATACGACATACCTTCCGCCCACATCCTCGGCAATGAAGAACAACTGCGTACCGCGCTGGAAAATGTGCTGGATAATCAGATTCGCTATGCGAAACGAACGATTTTCGTAACAGGGGAAGTACAAAATGAAGAACATAAGAGCTTTTTGCTGCTGCGCCTCGGCAACGACGGCCCCCCCATCCCAACAGAAAGCATCCAAACGATTTTCGAGCCTTACCGCAAAGGAGCAGACGGACAATTCGGACTCGGCCTGGCGATTGTACAGCGAATTGTCGCTCTGCATCACGGGAAGATTTGGGTTAAAAATGAAGAAAACCGACCCTTCTTCTTTATCCGTCTTCCCCTGACAAAAGAAACGAAGAACAGCCCGTCTGACTGAGACAAGAGCTCACCTTTCCTGGTGACTCTTATTTTTTATCCGAATCCAAACTCGCCCAATCCCTTTTTCTCCTGCGGCAGAAGAATTGTTTTTTGAAAACGCATATTTTACGAACAATAAACATTTGACATCGCTATATCGTTTGTTTTAAGATACAAGATGTTCAAAACATTACGATCATCTTATTTTTTTGTTCGTATATCCTCAATAATACGGTTTGAGGGTCTCTACAGGGAACCATAAATTCCTAACTACGAATATAGGGTGTACTGTACCTATTTTCGGTTAGGGATTTTTTATTTGCACGGGAGGATGTTTATGGAGAAGTTTTTTAACCTTAAGGCAAACGGAACGAATATAAGGACGGAGTCAATTGCAGGGGTAACCACATTCTTGACGATGGTCTATATTGTGATTGTCAATCCTGCGATTCTTTCTTCTGCCGGTGTTCCGTTCAATCAGGTGTTCATGGCGACGATTATCGCTACTGTGATAGGTACGCTTTGCATGGGACTGCTTGCCAAATACCCTATCGCCATTGCTCCGGGGATGGGGATGAATGCATACTTTGCGAGCGTAGTCGCCACGCACGGTATTTCGTATCAGACCGTGTTCGGCACGGTGTTTTTAGCCGGTATTATCTTTATGTGTTCGGGGTTATTTTCATCATTCAAATGATCTACTTCCCGGCTCACTAAGAAGCCGATACACCGGGGAGTTCCCTGTTAATCGGCCACGGTAGTTTTCTGCTGCCCATTCTATAAATGGGAATTCAACTATTGTATAATGCTAGAAGATACAAAACTTTACACAGAGAGAGGAAAAAATAAACTATGTTAATCCGCAGAAAACATACATATCTTCGCATGGCAACGGCCGCTCTTTCGCTTGCCGCATGCTTCACGGCTACGTCTCTCTCCACAGCCTACGCACTGGACGAGCACAACGTTTTTACCGACGTGCCGCGCACCCATTGGGCCTGGATAAACGGCACGCTGCCATGGGCGGCGCAAGCGCATATTCTGGAAACACAAAAGGAGACCGTGCTTCAACCCGCCCAGATTATCACGGAACAGGAATTCCTCGGCATGATGATGCGCCTGTATCCCAATACAAAAAATGAGATAGGCTCTGGAACGACCGAGGATATATACCGCTTAGCCCGTCAATATAACCTGCCAGCTGCAACGGACAAACCAGAACAGCGTACCGCCGAACTTACGCGCCTGCAGGTCGCACATTTACTCGCGGCTGCCGGTGGGAAACATTACGATGACGCCGGTGCCATCGCCTATATGTACGAACACGGAATTACGAAAGGCGCGGACGGGGAATCCACCATCGCGGGTTATGGCGGCGACAAAAAAGTCAGCCGGGTCGAAGCGATACAGTTTCTAAAAATGGCCCATGACAAAGGGATTGCCTCTATCATGCATACGATGCCGGCAATTGCCGTTTCCAACCCGAGTACCTCCCGGTTTATCAGCAGTAGCCAGGAGGTAGTGACAGCCAACCTTCAAAAAGCCCAAACAGCCGCTTACACACGGTATACGCAGATTCAAGATAGGAGCACGTTTGCCTACTGGACCAGACAATTATATGAAACCGCACGCAAGATGGGGATAAGCGCCGACGGTACCCTTCGCCTGCCACTACCGGCCATTTCAGGAAATAAAACCCTCATCTACCATGTGGCTGCAGACCGCTGGTATTACGGTGAAATCAAAGGCGAAGAGCCGAATATACCCAAACATCTGGATTTTCCGAAACATGAGGATTGGAGCGTTCTGCTTATTGTGAAAGAGGGAGACCGCATCGTCGGAGATATGTACTACGACACAGCGTCCGAATCCATTGAGATTAACAACGTAATCATCCAAAAACACGTCAAAAAATAAGAGGGTGCTGCTATGGCACCCTCTTATTTTTTATTCCTCCTGCGGCTTCGCCAGCAGATAGGCAAACAGCTTTTCTTTGATATGACCCAGTTTGGCCGCGTTCACATCATGGAAGAATGCGTCGACCGCGCCCTCCCCGTCATAGACAAATACGCTCGGGCGATTTGCGCCCGCCAGACGCCCCAAATCGAGATATTGATTCAATGCCTGCACATACTTCGGATCTTCAATCAGCTTCCAGTTCCATTCCAGCATTGTCCCGGCGCCGGTCTGACGGGCAATCGCGTTCGTCTCGCCCAGCATATCCGCACCCGGGAAGTT
The DNA here is from genome assembly GCF_002375825.1 of Aneurinibacillus sp. UBA3580. NCBI lineage: Bacteria > Bacillati > Bacillota > Bacilli > Caryophanales > Paenibacillaceae > Aneurinibacillus > Aneurinibacillus sp. UBA3580. The sequence goes on along the minus strand of NZ_DFMZ01000116.1, from coordinate 5,033 downwards.
CTCCTTACTGAAATAGTGATTGGGCTGCAGCCAGGCGAAATCAAAGCCGAGCGTCCTCCACTGTTCGGCGTTTGCCGCCTGAAAATATGGGGCCCAATAAAATTTATACCCTTTCTTCCGCACCATTTCTCCGACTTCTTTCACGAATGCGCGGTCAGCATCAGGCACAATTTCGTTGGTCCAATAAAAACCGGCAAGACGGAGCGCCTGCGGTTTTCTTGCCTCCCACTGGGAGATAATCCGTTCAATGTACCCGTTTACCAGTGCGGTTCGCTGTGTCGGGTGCACGGTGCCCGTCGGATTTGGCAGACCGATAATCACATTCGTCCGGTATCCGTTATCTTTCATCTGGATGCGCGCTTTCAGCGTGGCTTTCTCCAATAAATCGATTTCTTTTCCCGGAGAGAACACCTCGGTTACATACTTTTGCAGCGTTTCGGACGGATTGCCTTTGCTTGCGTCGAACGTCTCAAAACTATAGCCGCGTCTCTCTTTTCCTACCGGGCGAATAATAAACGTATCGAACAGCCAGTGTGGACGATTGTTCCACTGAACGACCATCCGTTTAAACAAATCCCCCGTCTTTGTATGCTGGGCTTCCGTCATGAAAATTACATTACTGACATACCCGTTTGCTTCGGTTTTACGATCCGGGTATGCGGCCTTTGCGGACTCCACCTGTCCTTTTTCAGCATGCAGCCATACGAAACGACCCTGCTGTTCGATTTTATACCAGTTTCCCGCAGTAGCGTATGCAATCGTTTCATACGGAACGTTTGAAAGAGTGCCCACCTGCTCCCAAAACAGATCGGGATACGGGTAAAGCGGAATAGGGGCCTTCACCGTGATTTTGCGCACACCGATGGTTTCCGTTACCTGATCTGCTCCCGCATATAGCCAACCCGGTCCGTTATCGGTACGGATCTGGTACCAGCCACCGTTTTGCTTCAAAACTTGAATACGCTGGGGGTGAATATACATCAACCGCTTTGAGCGGGGGTCTGCTTCCTGGTAGACGGAAACCGGGTGATGGAGGAACATGTACTTACGTGTCGGCTCCGTATCTTCTCCCGTTTTTTCCGGCAGGATGCGAATATGGGACACATCCGCTTTCCTTACCCAGACTTCCTGCTTCCCATATCCGATTTTATACCACTCTCCCTGTGTTTCGAGCACTCCTTCCGGCATTTCCCGCGGCGGAATATACCCTGCCGCCTGCGTATCGCCGGGCATAGAATAATAAGGGGTTTGCTTAAAGAAATAAAGCTCCCGGAAAGAAGCGGAAACTGCTTCAGCCTGAACCTGCGTTCCGGCGAGCGCCAGAATAAGCAGCACGCAGCCGGTTAGCTTTTTTATAAAGGTATGTAGGAATATTTGAGCAACCATTTTTTTCTTCCCTTTTCATTTTAACAGTTCTTGCGCCTGAGCTATGATTTCTTTTACGATTTCTTCCGCACGGTCTCCATCCGTTAGCAAACGCGTTGCCTGTCCGGCCCAAAGCGACAAGTATCGCGGATCGTTCTGTGCCGCTGCTTCCTTCCGGATATCGCCGGTCGCCGTATTCTGACTCGGAAACGGCAGCGGAGCTACTCCCGAATTCTCTACATGGTCAATAAAGGCGTTGCGAATTCCTCGTGCCGGACGCCCGGAGAACGCTTTTGTAATGACGGTATCCTCCTCGGTGCTCTCCAGCAGAGCCTTTTTATAGGCCGGATGCGCCCCGGATTCTGCCGAGGTCAAAAACCGTGTACCCAACTGTACGCCCTGCGCGCCCAGCGCAAGCGCGGCCACAAGTCCCCGGCCATCCATAACGCCGCCTGCGGCCACTACCGGCACGCGTACATTGTCCACTATCTGCGGCACAAGGGAAAAGGTCCCAATGTTAGCACCGTACGGATGCTTCGTTATATCAAATGTGCCGCGATGGCCGCCCGCGTCGCTTCCCTGGGCCACCAGAACATCCGCTCCCTTCTCTTCCGCCAGTTTCGCCTCTTCGACGGTGGTTACCATCGTCATCACCGTCCGGCCCGCCGCTTTCGCCTCGCGCATTGCATCATCCGGCAGGACGCCAAACGCCGTGCTGATAACCGGCACTTCTTCTTCCAACAATACTTGGAATTGCTCGGCGAACCAATTCGGAGTGCGAAGGTCTTCTTTTCCATGCGCAATGCCCAGCTCTTCCCGCAGCGGGTCCAGCATGCGCTGTACCTCCCTCACGCGCGATAAGTCATCTGTCATATCCACCGTGAATAGATTCACACCAAATGGACGGTCGGTTAAACGCCGGATGGCCCGTACCGTGTCGCGAATCGCATCCGGAACCATATACGCCGCACCCAGCTTTCCCAGCCCCCCCGCATTTGATACGCCGGCAACCATCTCCGCCGTCGTCGGCCCTCCGGCCATTCCTGCCTGAATGACAGGATATGTAATGTTCAGGCGCCGGCATAGTTCTGTTTGCAGATCCAGTTTCATGCTCTTTCTCCTCCCTGTACCGTTCTATCGCACTTATAATCATTGATCTTCTCCCACGGCTGAGGCACGTGGAAGTCTTTCCCGCATTTCTCCTTCGCTTCCTTGCGGCATTGTATTTGACCACGATGATCTGAACGGTTTACGAAATGAGTGAGCGGGCTTCATCGAAACCGTCCTTAGAAATCTCTTCCTGTAGTATAACATAAAATCGAACGTTCGTGCGGCGTAATTCATCCACACGCCTAAAGGTATGGCCCTCTTCCTCTTCATATATCCTTCTCCCGTCGAAACGCCGCTTCCGTTCGGCTTCCTTTCCTTTAGAAAAACACATTCTAAAAATCGCACGGATGCCCGAGCTGGTTGCACAATTGCGATTTGATCTATTTAATGAAACTTTATTTTATATAACAGTTGAAGAGTTTTTATTACTGTTATATAATAATGACAAAGGACAGTTTAGAAACCGAAGGGAGAGGACGGTATGAGTCGTACAGAGAAATATGAGATTGCCTGGGAGCGCTATTTAACTACTTGCCGTCGCTATGAAATTGAAGTGACACTTGATTTCATCGAATTCGTCAAACGGCTATCTCCGGAGCAAGTCGACATGATGCTTCAAAATGAACATTCCCCCACTTATCGCATGCGCGCTTGAAGCGGGGATTTCCCAGGTGAATCCGTTACCGGGCCTTCACCATAAGTGGGGTTAACACACAAACAATCCCTCTATTTCCTCCGCGAAAGCTACGACATTATAACGAAAAAACGAGACACCGGTCATTTTGCAACCAGTGCCTCGTTTTTGTTTGCTTTCTTAATATTAATTCTCAGCTTTCGACAACATTCCGCCGGTATAGTCTTTGTCCTCTTTATGTTGATCTTGTTCATACTGTTGTTGCTTTTCCTGTTTCGGTTTAACAAACAGGAAATAGGAACCGACAACCGCAACGGCAAGCAACATCGAGAGGTAGAACTGCGAACGCATATCTGGAATAAATGCCATACCGATTAGAATGGCAACCATCGCCAGGATTGTTGCATAAGTTAGATATGGGAACATCCACATCTTGAATGTGAGCGCCTTCGGATTTTCCCGTTCCGCCTTTTTCCGCAGTTTCAGATGTGAAACGGCGATAGCCAAATAAACAAGGAGGGCAATTGCACCGGATGCGTTAACAAGGAATAAGAATAACTTGTCCGGTGAAATAAAGTTAAAGATTGCACATACATAGGCGAAAATCGTGCTGGCCCATACCGCTCTTACCGGCACACCGCTCTTGCTAATCTTCGTCAAGGCGCGCGGTGCGCTTCCTTTTTTTGCAAGAGAATAGAGCATGCGTGAGTTTGTATAGAGTGCGGAATTCAAGCAGGACAGAACGGCTACCAGTACGACAACATTCATTACCTCGGCGGCGCCCGGAATCCCTACCATATCCAGCATGGTCACATACGGGCTCTTCAACAATTCACCGGCATTCCATGGAAGCAGCGTCACGAGCACAGCCACAGAACCGATGAAGAAAATTAAAATACGCCAGACGACGCTTCGAATTGCGATGATAACCGACTTCTCCGGATTTTCCGATTCACCGGCCGCAACCGCAGCAATCTCCGCCCCGAAGAACGAGAAAACAACCGTAACGATACCGACGAAGATCGCACCGACTCCCTTTGGCATGAAGCCTCCGTGTCCGAATAAGTTAGATAGCCCCGGTGATGCAATGCCGGGTACGAATCCAAAAATAATGGCAGCACCTAAAAGAATAAACAGGATAATAGCAACCACTTTGATCATCGCAAACCAGTATTCAAATTCTCCGAATGACCTGACAGAATAAACATTTGTAAGCGTTAATAAAAAGGTTAGAATTAAACTCCACGCCCATATCGGCACGTCAGGAATCCATCCATTCATAATAGCACCGCCGGCAGTGGCTTCAATTGCAATAACAACCACCCAGAAGAACCAGTACAACCACCCAATTGTAAAACCGGCCCATGGACCGAGCGCCTGGTGAGCATATGTTGCAAATGATCCGCTAT
>NZ_DFMZ01000116.1:0-425 GCF_002375825.1 Aneurinibacillus sp. UBA3580 | reverse complement strand
ATATGTTGCAAATGATCCGCTATCCGGATTCTGAATTGCCATCTCTCCCAGCATCCGCATAACCAATACAATCAAAAGACCGGCCACAGCGTAGGAAACAACGGCTCCCGGCCCAGTCTGATTAATAACGGCGCCACTTCCGACGAAGAGTCCCGCTCCAATGATGCCGCCTAAGGAAATCATTGTTAAGTGTCTGGTTTTTAATTGTTTCTGTAATTTTTCCTGCCCCATAAAAATCTCCTTTCTGAATTTATCTATAATTCTAAATCTATTAGCAAAATTCATGCCAATTATATTTCTGAATGATACGTTATAATTACAATGGTTAACTAAGTATTAAATGCAGAATAAGTCAAATATGAATTATTTATAATTCAATTATTACTTATCTCTATATTTAACCAAATAAGAAAAACTCGCGGGCG
>NZ_DFMZ01000085.1:0-33859 GCF_002375825.1 Aneurinibacillus sp. UBA3580 | reverse complement strand
CGCCCGCGAGTTTTTCTCATTTACGGGTAGTCCGGCGGGTTTATTGTATAATAATGTATAAAACGTCCGGACAATGTTCAACTTTTCAGTGGAGGAATAGGGACATGGTAAAGTTATTGATTGCCGACAGGGACCATAATGAACGGACCGGGATTGGCTGGCTCGTGAATTCATACGCCATTCCGTTTGATCGTGTAGTGATGGCCGGCACCATTCCTGAAGTATTTCAGATCATAGAGTCAGAGATGCCGGATGTCATTTGCATTGAGCTCGACATGATTCCGAGGGAAGTGTGGGACAGCTTCAAGGAGCGAATCAAACAATATAAACAAACCATCATTGTCATGACGGCAGAAGCCACATTTGAGAGAGCGATGCAGGGGATTGAGCTTCACGCTCACGACTTGTGGATTAAGCCTCATTCACCGGACAGTATCCGACGTGTATTGGCACGATGCTGCAAGGCTGCTTCCAGCGCCCAACAGGATACAGAGATTGAAGAGGGAGCGATCCCGCCTGCTCTTTCCTACCATTCCCTGTTTCTTCCCCAGAAGCAGGCAGCCGATGATTGCTGGCTGCTTCTGCTGCAGCTTGAGAAGACGGAGCAGCAACCCAGGCTGCTTAGCTTTTTACAGGACTATCCGTTTCACCATGCGCCGGTTTTGCTGCCGCTAAGCGACATGATTGTCTCTATTTTTACCCGTGAGCCGCGGCACTCGCTTTTCACGATGAAAAAAATAGGCAATCGGCTTCTTCAGGAATGGGAAGAGAAATTTGCGGAGCCTCTCTCCCTTGTCTTGTATGATACGAAAGACAAGTCTCTTGCGCTTCAGCAGAAGTACCAGTATGCCAGACAAGCGCTTGAGATTCGTTTTTTTAAAGGATACCGGCAGGTTTCTATCATTGAGGATAAAGTGGACTGGCAGATTATCGACCCGTTCTTGACGCCTGCGGAACAAAGGGAATGGATTGGCATGCTGGGCGATGGGGATAGGGAGCGGCTTAAGCTATGGATGTATAAAGAGTTTCTGAATAAAGAAGAGCCATACCCCGAACCGGGGCTGCTGCGGACGCGTTTGACGAGCATTCTTGCCCAGGTTCGCCGCTTTATGAAATCATATTGTTTGGATCAGGGCAGACTTGAAGAGCGCTATCACCGGGTATTTGAAACAATTCTATATAATCCGATTTTGTATCGGATCGTACAGGAGTTTCTGCTGTTTTTATACGAAATGCTGGACATGGCAAAGGAATACCGGGAAGATGCGCGAATCGATATCATCGAACAAGCGCTTCGCTACATAGAAGAAAATTACACAAATCCGAATCTTCGTCTTGAAGATGTCGCCGACTATGTCGCCCGGAGTCCGGCGTATTTCAGCTCGCTTTTCATGAAAAGGCAAGGGCATTCTTTTCGTCAGCTTGTAACGACCATCCGGATCAAAGAGGCGCAGCGGCTGTTGCTGGATACGAAGCTGTCGGTTCAGGAGGTTGCTGAAAGAGCGGGATTTATCAACGCCAACTATTTCAGCAAGATTTTCAAAGAAAAAACGGGACTTACCCCCCGCATGTTTAGAAATCGTAAAAAAATGTAGAAATCTAAAATAATAACAGTTTTGGACATAAAGCGCTGATAAAGCGCTTTCTTTTTTCGAAAATAATTGAAAAAACTCGAAAAGTTCGCCTCTATTTTTACCGTCTGCGCTTCTCTACACTTTAAGTAGATGAAAGTAAACGTTAAAAGCGAGCGGGTGAAAAGATGATGAACAATCAAACAGAAAGAAAGATTGAGCATTATACAGGTTCGACACTTCATACAAAGGGATGGATTCAGGAAGCGGCGCTGAGGATGCTGTTGAATAACCTGCATGAGGACGTGGCGGAACATCCGCAGAACCTGGTGGTATACGGAGGTATCGGAAAAGCCGCCCGGAACTGGGAGTGTTTCGACGCCATCGTGGAAACGCTGAAGGGCTTGGAGAATGATGAAACGCTGCTCATTCAATCCGGAAAGCCGGTCGCCGTATTTAAATCCCATACGGACGCGCCGCGCGTATTGATCGCCAATTCTAACCTGGTACCTGCCTGGGCGAATTGGGCTCATTTCCATGAGCTTGATAAGAAGGGGTTAATGATGTACGGGCAGATGACGGCGGGCAGCTGGATTTATATCGGCAGTCAGGGCATTGTTCAGGGAACGTACGAGACGTTTGCCGAATGTGCACGCCAGCATTTCAACGGTACATTGGCCGGCACCATCACCGTAACGGCGGGCCTTGGCGGCATGGGAGGCGCGCAGCCGCTTGCCGTTTCCTTAAATGGCGGCGTTAGCATTAATATCGAAGTGGATCCGACGCGCATTCAGCGCCGAATTAATACGAGATATTTGGATGTAATGACAGACAACCTGGATGAAGCCATTGCGATGGCACTTGAAGCGAAGCGGGAGAAGAAAGGCATCTCGATCGGACTTTTAGGCCATGCGTCCGATGTGCTAAAACGAATGCTTGCGAGAGGGTTTATTCCGGATATATTAACGGACCAGACGTCTGCGCATGACCCGCTTAACGGCTACATTCCAACGGGCATGGGTCTGGAAGAAGCGGCGGCACTTCGAAACGAGAATCCGAAAATGTACGAAGCGCAATCCAAAGAAAGCATCGCCGAACATGTACGCGCCATGCTGAAGATGCAGGAGCAGGGTGCCGTTACGTTTGACTATGGCAATAACATTCGCCAGGTCGCGAAAGACGAGGGAGTAGAGAACGCCTTCGATTTCCCGGGTTTTGTACCAGCGTACATTCGTCCGCAGTTCTGTGAAGGAAAAGGACCGTTCCGCTGGGTAGCGCTCTCGGGCGATCCGGAGGATATCTATAAAACAGACGAAGTGATTTTACGCGAGTTCAACTACAATACACACCTCTGCAACTGGATTAAAATGGCGCAGGAACGCATTCAATTTCAGGGACTTCCGGCGCGTATTTGCTGGCTGGGGTATGGGGAACGTGCGAAGTTTGGCAGGATTATCAACGATATGGTGGCACGTGGTGAGCTGAAAGCACCGATTGTCATCGGGCGTGATCATCTCGACTCCGGTTCGGTCGCTTCGCCAAACCGGGAAACGGAAGCGATGAGAGACGGGAGCGACGCGGTATCCGACTGGCCGATTCTCAATGCGCTTATTAACAGCATAGGCGGAGCAAGCTGGGTGTCCGTTCACCATGGCGGCGGAGTTGGTATGGGCTATTCCCTGCACGCAGGAATGGTCATCGTGGCAGACGGAACAAAAGAAGCGGAAAAACGACTTGAGCGCGTGCTTACTACGGATCCGGGCATGGGGGTTGTCCGCCACGCGGATGCCGGCTATGACCTTGCAATTCGGACGGCAAAAGAAAAAGGCATCCACATACCGATGCTGAAGTAGGAGGCTGATTATGAGCAAGAAACCGACATTTATTCGGAATGCCAGTCAGTTGGTAACGCTTGCCGGCAGCTCGAACGCCCCTCTTACCGGGGAAAAGATGAATCAACTGCACATTATTGAAAATGGCAGCGTTTGGCTTGAAGACGGTCTCATCCAATACGTGGGAAAAGATGAAGAGGCCGCCGAAAGGTATAAGGAACGGCTTGCGGATGCGGAAATTATTGACGCGGCAGGCAAACTGGTTACACCGGGGCTTGTCGACCCGCATACACACCTGGTGTATGCGGGCAGCCGTGAAAATGAATTCAACATGCGCCTGCAGGGTGCGACCTATATGGAGATTATGAACAGCGGCGGAGGCATTCACGCCACCACGTCTGCAACAAGGGAGGCGAGTCACGAAGCTCTCTTCGAGGAAAGTCGGAAGCGCCTCGACCAATTCCTGCTTCACGGCGTCACGACAGCAGAAGCGAAAAGCGGATACGGCCTTACGATTGAGAACGAAATCAAGCAGCTCGAAGTTGCGGGACAGCTGCATGAACAGCATCCAGTCGATATTGTCCGAACGTTCATGGGAGCGCATGCCGTGCCTTCCGAATATAAGAGCAATCCGGATGCCTTTGTCGGTATGATCATTCAGGAGATGATTCCAGAAGTCGCCCGCCGGAACCTGGCTGAATTTAACGATGTATTCTGCGAACGGGGCGTGTTTACGCCGGAACAGGCCAAGCGAATCTTAGAAGCCGGACTGAAGCACGGCCTGTTGCCCAAAATCCATGCGGATGAAATTGAACCGTATGAAGGAGCGGAATTGGCAGCCGCCATCGGAGCTGTGTCGGCTGATCATCTGCTGCGGGCTTCGGATAAAGGGATTGAAATGATGGCAGAAGCGGGTGTGATTGCGGTTCTTCTTCCGGGTACAGCCTTCTTCCTGATGGCGGAATTCGCAAACGGCCGCAAGATGATTGATGCGGGCGTTCCCGTGGCACTATCTACGGACTGCAACCCAGGCTCGTCACCGACTGTTTCTATGCCGCTTATTATGAATCTTGGCTGTCTGAAAATGGGCATGACGCCGGCGGAAGTGCTGACGGCGGCCACCATTAACGCGGCGCATGCAATCAAACGCGGCAAAGAAATTGGCAGCCTGGAAAAAGGGAAAAAGGCCGATATCGTTATTTTTGATGTGCCGAATTATATGCAGCTTCAATACCGCTACGGTGTAAATCATGCACACACGGTGATTAAAGACGGCGTAGTCGTCGTCGATGGAGGGAGATTGGTTTGCAGCACGGCTACCCGTATCCTCAGCTAAAACCGCCGGCATTTTCCTGGGACCGGAGCACAGGGAGCGAAGAGCCAAAGGTCCATGAATGGATCGAGACCCTTCGTCCGGATGAGGCGGGAGAGACGGACTGGGATCATTATGATGCGGTGATTCTCGGAGTGCCCCTGTCCCGTTCCTCCATCTCCGCTTCCGCGGCCAGCGAGAATCCGGATGCTCTGCGGCGGACGTGGAAATATTTTACGACGTATAATCTGGATTATGATGAAGATCTGTCTGAATTGCGTGTGGTCGATCTTGGGGATGTGCGTCAGCATGTAACGGATATTGAAGCCTGCCATTCCCATATCCGGCAGGCAATGGCCAGCATGCAGACCCATCATCCACAGGTGCTGCCTATCGTGATGGGAGGTGATCATTCGATTACTGCCATGCTGGTAAAAGGCTGGAAGGATGTACACCGTGATGAGCGGATCGGCATCCTGCAGTTGGATACCCATTTTGATTTGCGGGATTTGGCGGATAACGGGCCAAGCAACGGAACGCCGATCCGCAACCTGATTGAAAGCGGTGTGATTAGAGGGGAAGATGTCCATAATATTGGGCCGCACGGATTTTTTAACGCTCGTTCGCTGAAGGCATACGCCGATAAGGTAAAGTTGAATTATACTACCTTAAAGCAGGCGCGCAAAAGAGGGGTGGAAGCGACGGTACGGGAAGCTTTGGAACAACTGAGTACCAAGGTTGACACCATCTATTTAACGGTGGATATGGATGTGCTCGATATCAGCTACGGCCCCGGGGTTCCCGCTTCCACACCGGGGGGCATGCGAAGCGATGAGCTGTTCGATGCTGTATATGCGGCGGGAGCGCATCCGAAAGTCAAGGCTATGGACATCGTTTGCTTAGATCCGTATAAAGACAGAGGGGAAGCAACCGTCAAAACCGCAGTACACACGATGCTCTCGTTCTTAACGGGCTTTAAACAGCGAAAGAATACTTTTACTTCGCGGTGAATCTTAATAGACGAAGCGCTTTTCAGGCTTGGCTGCTTGACGAAAAGGGGACAAATCATTTATGATTATACTAATCAACGATATCTCTCAAAGGGGAGTAGCTAGTACAGCAAAGTCGTCATTCCGGGATGAGTGTCCCCGGCTTTGTTGGCAACGTGGCGTTGTTAGCGAGACCTTTGCCTGCGGGTAAAGGCTGATATATGCGCATGACCTTTACCTGTGTGGGTAAAGGTCATTTTTATTTTCAGGAGGGATTTTTGTGAGGAAGTTCTTAAGAAGAATTCGTTTTATCTTTAATATCAAGCGCTTTTTGCCTTTCCTCTTTGCGTTTTTCAGATCAAGAGAAGTCTCAACCCGCAGGAAACTGTTATCCTGCCTGCTGCTTGTCGGCTACATTGTTTTTCCTTTTGATGTGATTCCCGATTTCTTATCCTTCTTTGGTATTTTAGATGACCTTACAATCTTAACATTGGTTTTACAGCAGATTGTGAAGATGTCGCCGCAGCACCTCAAAGATAAATACGGCGTTTTGGAGTAGTACATGCATAAAGCCCGCTGTCCGAGAGGATGGTGGGTTTAGATCCGTTGTGAATGGGAAGCTTTGATTCCTGCCAAACGACCGGAAAACGGACCGGAAAACTTCTTCCATTCATAAGCAGAAATAAAATACGTTCTGAAGCTGTCGAGAAGGTTTCGGCGGCTTTTTTGATGCGCATTTTTTAACTGAGAATGAAAGAAGTCGCACCTATATCCGGTTATGAATACATTGTTTGTAACGGAAAAGGATGTGTCTGGGTCAAATAGAAAAAAAGGAGAGCGAATTGTGATTCAAATTGCAGATGCGCTGCTTGATAGCAGCATGGTTGAACTGGAAGCATCATTTAGCGGGCTTAAGCGGAGTATTCTCGAGCATATGGCGGCAAGTCCGATTCCATATCGGTATCCGTCTTTATCCGTAGTACGGTTTGAAATGAAACTGCGCAGTCATATTGTGGAGGCCGCCAAAAAATTGAATGAAAGCGGGGCAGACTTTGCCACATTTGAAGAATCCAGATGCAATCCGCGCTACTGGATACTTACAGAGAAAGGAGGGTTTCGTCTGAGGGAAAACGCCGAGCCGGCCGAGGCGATGGAGGATATTTTTAAAAACGGAAGAAGCTACGGTTTTGAGTGCGCAACCGCGATCGTGATTGTCTATTATAAAGCCATCATCGACTCCATTGGCAGGCAGAAGTTCAATCGGTTGTTTTCTTCCATTCTTCTTTATGACGGCGTGTATGATGAGGATTTGGGATTAAAGTGGTATAAAACAGAAGAATATCTTCCAGGAGATGTCTTATATTTCAAAAACCCCGATCACAATCCCGAAACGCCTGAATGGCAGGGAGAAAACGTCGTATTGCTGGAAGACAACCGATACTTTGCACACGGAATCGGCATCAAAACAGGAGAACAGATTATTGCTGCATTGAACAAGAAGCGTAAACCCGGAGCAACGGTATCGGCGTATCTTCAGGAAGGAGCGGCTCGTCCCGACTTTGCGTATCTGGCTCAATACGATGATCAAGAAGGGGCAGTGTCAATCAGAAATCACAGGGCATCCGGGAATCGGTTCATTATTGCCCGGATTGGTTCTGCAACGTATATTAAAGCATAGGATGGAGCGTCCATCTATCTTAAGCGAGGCAAGTAGAACACAAAGATTTGTGGTTTGAAATACAATAAAAACAAGCAACCAATACAGAATAGACCGGTTGCTTGTTCTAATTCTACAAAGATTCAGTGTTCTTCTTTTTCCGTCTTTTAAAATAAATAATCCCTGCTACTATGGCGCCTATCACCAGCAGAAGAGGAGAGGTGCCGACGATAAAGACGAAGAGCGTAGCAGCGCCTTCCAGCACAAACTTAATACTCATCATGAACTGCTGCTTTGTTTTGTCCCATGTGCTCACCGGATTGTCGGAGAGGGAAGGAAGAACAGCTTTGCTCTCTTCCATATGAATGGTAACGGTCGCAAAGTCGCTCTGGTTTTTCAAATACTTTATCTTTCCTTTGAGTTGCTCGATTTCCGTTTGTACATTGTTTAAATCTCGGGCAATTTGCAGGAGATCTTCCGTTTTTTGCGCTTTCTTCATAAAACCAAGTAATTGGTTCTCCATTACTTGTTTAGAAGCCAGCCTTGCTTCCAAATCTACATATTCTTCTGTCACATCCCGGCCCTGTATCGTACGGTTTGTTACGTTAACCCCCAGTTTTTCTGCCTGTTCTAAGAAGGTATTGAAATGGGCGGAAGGGATACGGGCGCGAAAATCACCGCGCAGAAGGCTGCTGCCCTCTCCCAGAGTGTATGACTGTGCTTCTACGATATACCCATCCATTTTTTCTACTAAGGCAGTAAGCCCTTTTTGTGCTGTGGCAAAGTCCTTTACGTTTAAAGACAGTTCGGCGTTATACACCATCATGGTGGCAGAGACAGCTTTTGTCTTTTCGGATGAGGGTAAAGGCTTTGCTTCATTCGAGGAAGCGCTCTGCGCGTTATCTGCCTGCCTAATCGGATTCGCGTCTGATACGGCGCTTTCCATCTTTGCATTTTGTGCCCCGCATGCCGCAAGAAAAAGAATAAGAACTAATCCTATTCCTGGCCAGGTTGTCTTTTTTCTTTGTTTCATTTCTTTCCCCCCTTTTGGTTTGTGACTTTTTATTGCTGGGACGACTCTTTTTTATCTATAACTTTACAATAAATGTTAATCACGCGGGCTATTCAAAAAGAAACCGTAACGAAGACGAAAAACGGCTACATCCTTTCCAATATAGCGGCTACCTTTGCGCTAATAAATGGCGGAAGTTCATTGTTCGTATGCTTTTCTAAAGCTAGAGCAGCATCGGCCCACTTCTCCAGAGACTGTATGTATTGTTTTCCTTTTTCTTCGCTGGCTTTAGAAGGCGTTCCCAAATAGCCTTCAATGGCCCCTTTCTCTTTCCATGTACCGGGCTCCCGCATATTTTCGATTGCCCTTTCCGGAAGATAAGGCAGCTTTTCGCTTTTCACCAACTCAGGGTGCAAATGCAGCATCATGGAAGTTTCATATTCCCCGGCATGAATGTCCGGAATAGAAGAAGGTGCTTCTTTCCTTTTGCTTGTGTTTGAGATAGAGAATCCGAACACCCACTGTACCAGCGGCTCAACGATTTGTATGGCGCATTCTTTTTGGGCGAGCTGTATACCCGCATGAATACAAGCAAGATGAGCCGGAGATGCGTGTGGAGATACAATTACACATTTCGTAAATCCCCATCGTGTGACATTGAGCAACGTTTGATGAATCAGTGCGGCAAACAACGTTTCAGGTAACGAAATGGTTCCGGGGAAGTCAGCGGATTCAACGGCAACACCTAATGGAATAAGAGGAAATATGTATGGCTTTAGGGAAGAGGTTTTCTGCAGTTTCATAGAAGAGCGTCTGCAGGCTTCCTCGGCTATTATACAATCCACTCCTGCGGGCAAATGAGGACCGTGCTCTTCTATCGGAGCAATCGGAAGAAACAGCACACTTTTATCGAATTGAATACGTTCAATCTCTTCCCAGGACATCTTGGCTATATACATATCTTTCACCCTCGCTTATGGAAAAATAAATCCTCTACTCAATTTACCAAATTATTTAACAATACTATATCATTTTTTCTAATGAATCCAGGATAGAGCCACTATGTAAATTGATTTCTATCAGGGGAAGGACGATAAAGTTGCCGTACATAAACATCAAATTAGCCAAAGGACGACCGCAACGCCCGTGAGTTTTTCTTATGCCCAGATGTCGGCGCGACAATATAGACGGATACATAGGATATATAAGGTAAGCGAAAGGAGGGAAAAGAGATGTATTACGGAACATGGGGAGGGCAGGTCTATCCTTCCTACAGGCAGATGCCGGCCGCAACGCCGGTTCCAACAGTGGCGACAGCAAGAATTCGCGGGGGACCGCTGGCTCCCGGCATTAAGGGAACGGTGCAGTTTAGCCCGGTCCAGGGAGGCACATGGGTGTCCGTCTATGTGGAAGGACTTCCCCCGTATCAGCCGGCGAAAGGGAACAAGGCGCCCATCGGTCCATTCGGCTTTCATCTTCATGAGTTTGGAGACTGCAAGGTAGGCGATCCTGCCGAACCGTTTATGGCCGCTGGCGAACACTGGAACCCGGCCAAGCAGCCGCACGGTAACCATGCGGGGGATTTTCCAGTGCTATTCTCCAACGGCGGAAGAGCCGTGATGGGATTTTTCACGGATAAATTCACGGTTTCCCAGGTGATTGGCAAATCCGTCATCATTCACGAGAACCCGGACGATTACCGTTCGCAGCCGGCCGGAGATGCAGGCAGACGCCTTGCATGCGGTGTGATTAAGCAAGGATACTAATATCAGCAGGCAGGCATTCCGGTGTGACGATGCTTGCCTGTCTCATATATACCACTCGTTCTTTTGTAAACAAAATTGAGATTATCAGGCGTAGAGAACGAAAAATCAATTTACATACAGAACATACGTTTGCTAAAATAGAAATGAATTCAGCTTAGATTAAACGAAAAAACAAAGGTTTACGAAGGAGGCAGAAAATTATGTTTACTTCAATCGAACATTTTTTGCAGGCCTGGGAATTTGATATGAAACATGACCTTTCAGGGCTAGCCCCTTTTTACTCCTTCAAATTAAGAATATAAAAAACAATTGACATACATAAAAAGCGTAGCATCGTGTAAAGAATGGCAAACAGGCTGTGGGTTGCTCTGCAGCCTGTTCTATTTATAGCTTTTTTCTTTTTGTAACTCTATTGAGATTGGAATTTGATATCATGAAAATATAAGTTTACCATTTTTTACTTGAAAGCAGTCTAAAAATTCATGGAGTCTGTTAATACTACTTGATATGCAGACACTCCTCAGAGTAGTATTTTCAACTCCAAACAATGGGGTGGAATGAGTGTCCTTTTGGCAAAAGATAAAAGAAAGAATAAAAAAATGGCTGCCCGTAGGACAGGAGGAACAAAAGGACATGGAATTTGAACAGCTTGAGTCTGATATCCTTACTCCTGATATGACCGAAAATGAACCTATACTACTCCCTTCTTTAATGGCGTCAACCCAAACGAACCTTCCTTATCAGGTGATGGAAAGATACCATGACAGTAAATACTGGGGATGGACAGAACGAATTAGAGGGCATCAGGACCGGTTAACACAAGAGAAATTTATTCTGGAAATTGAGTGTAAGGATGAGGAGATCGTTCGGTATTTTGGATCCTCGCAACCGGCTTCCTATGATGTACTTCTTCATTACTTGCCTGCATCAAAGAAATTACATCAAAATCCGGTTTTGCTTGTCCATGGTGCCGCACATCATGCAAACCTGTCCTGGTGTGAATCTTTGCATCAGGAAAAAGGGCTTCTCTATTCATTATTATCATCAGGAAGAGATGTATTTGCGGTTAGCTTTGCCCATTCCCATGGCGATAACTGGCAGCAAGCAATTCAATTATCGAACATTATTCGACGAATCAAGGAAGTGGTGCAGACAGATAAAATCGATTTGATTGCCCACAGTAAAGGAGGAGTGCCCGCATGGATCTATTTGGCAGGGCTCTGCAGTCCATGGGATGCACAATATCAAGGGGAAGTGGAACGGTATATGATGTTGGGAACACCGAACCGGGGATTAGATTTTCCCTTTCGCCATATCTTCCCTAATTGGTCTGTCATCCAGATGGGGATCAGTGCGCCGATTGCTTGTGATTCCATCCTGTATTATGGACGTTATATAGATACGACGAAGCGAAGTATTTATCGTGATGGTGGTGCGTTTCCGGGTTCCTGTCAGCTCCTGTATCGCTGGGACGATAAATACCCCGTTCAGATGCAATCCAAAACCTTATACTATGGCGGACAAAATATTTTTCTTCATTCCAGGGGCATCGATGCTGCGATTCGGGAAGGAGATCATCTGATGGAGAAGCTACTGTCTTCACCGATTGATAGCCAGATCGAAGTCCATATACTGGCGGGTAATCAACCTTATTTTAATGGCATACGTGGGGAGCAAGATGCGGAAAGCGACGGGCTTGTATTTGTAGATAGTGTCCTTTTTACCGATGGAATCGCTCCTTCCCCCAATCAAGTCAAACGAAAAGATGTTCTGCCTCTTAATCATTTGGAACTGCTTTATCATCCGGATGCGCATCAATGGGTGTTGGACGGATTTTCATTGAGTTATAGTAACCTTGTCAATGAACCCGTATGATTGTGCTTTCTCTGCATCCATAAGCATATAAAGCCGGTCAAGTGGATAGATGATACAGTGAATAGAGAGGGGAAGCACCATGCGAAAAATCGCAGTGTTGACAAGCGGCGGAGATGCCCCGGGTATGAATGCCGCGGTACGTGCGGGATGGGAGTTTGAACGTATTCTTTGGGCGTGACGATCTCTTAACAAATAAGAGGATAAGGATGCAGTAGTATGCTCGCCCTATCCTCTTTTCCATTTCTTTTTATTTTCACCTATCAGTTTCTTCTTTGCGTTTCTTTCCAACCGTCAGCAGTATGGTAATGAGAGAAAAAGCGATCAGTGCCAGGAACGGGATGGTGATGAACCCCAGATAGTTAATGTACTGGCCGCTGCATGGAACGCCTGTCGTACAGGGAAGCACGTTCTGCATGCCCGGCACTTTCTGCTCCAAATAATGAAACAGGGAAATGCCCATTCCAATGATACTTAACGTCCTGGCGTACGGAATGATTGCATGATCGTCCTTGTAAGCGGCCATTCCCAGCAAAATGACGAGCGGATACATGCAGATGCGCTGAAACCAGCACAGCTTGCAGGGCTCGAACCGCATAATTTCGCTGAAATACAGGCTTCCACAGAGCGCGACGAGCGAGACAACCCATGCCAGATAAAGGCTGTACGTGTGAAAGAAAAGGCTGGCTCTATCGCGCATCATTTCCCGGTCTCACCTTTGGCCTTTAGGATTATCTCTTTCAGTGCTCTGTAATCAAATGTATCCTCAGCTGATATCGCTTTTCCGTTGATATAGATTGCAGGGGTACCGTCTACGCCCAATTTTTTGACGATCGCCTCATCCGCCTGGACCTCCTGAGCAAACGTATTGTTTTCGATATCCTTTTTTAACTTAGTATAATCCAACGTAAGATTGGCCTCTCTGGCGATTTGTACGAGAAAATCGGGCGTAGCCCAGTTGGTGCGTTCATCTCCCTGTCTCGCATATACCGCTTCGTAAAACTTCCAGAATTCCTCCGGGTTTTGACGATAAATCGCTTCACCAACCATTGCGGCGGTTTTTGAATCTGCTTCAGGACTAATAATAGGGTAGTTAATGAAATACAGTTGAACTTCTCCTTTGTCTATGAAATCTTTCTTTAGCTGTGGCAGGATGGTTTGGTCGAAATGTTTGCATGCCGGACACTTGAAGTCGGCGAATTCGACAATCTTTACAGGTGCGCTCTCCGATCCGAGGGCCGGTTGTTTTCCGTACTGAAATTCTTTTGCCTCCACTGTTTTTTCTGTTTGCGGTCCGGAAGCGACGCCAAAAGCAATAAGGGCTGCGCAGGCGATCAGCACAAGGGCCAGCGTCCATCCCATCAACCGCCGCGTCTTTTTCGTCTTTTCCATCTCCATTTTTTTCTGCTGTTTTTTTGCTTTTTTTCCCGCGTTCGTTTTTCCCATGATTTCCTCCCGGCTTTGATGTTATGGCTTTACTCTTCAACTATAATCTTCTGTGTCTATTGTAAAAAAAGCAACGAAGGAATTGTACATTTTTATAGTGGATAAGTTTTCATTGCTGGTTCTTAAATTCATTTTGAAAAATTGGATAGATTTTCTTGACAAAATCCTATCATTTTTTTATTATCTAATTAAAAGTAATAAAGTTACGTTTTTCAATTAAAAAATCGACTTCGCGGAATAACTCTTAAGGCTGCTAGCAAATGACCATGGTATTTCAGCCACAACCCTGACATGAAAATGATGGGAAGGACGGCTGACTTTTGCGGTATGAAGGAAAAGAGAGGAAAGAATGAGGAGAGGATTTTCATGTAGAAAAAGGCGAAGGCCTTTTTCTTCCTTAGATCTTTTTTCCTCCCTCTTCCTTCATGATTTTCACAGAAAAAAGTAGAAACGGAGGAGAAGAAAATGGAACAACAGACCATTGGAAGAAATACGGTGGAAGAAGTAGTCAAAGCGAGAAGGTCGGCAAACAATTTTGATGAAACCGTAAAAATTTCGAGAGAAGAGTTAAAAGAGATGTTTAATCTGGTGAAGTTCGCTCCTTCTGCTTTCAACCTGCAGCATACCCATTATGTCGTAGTCGACGACGAAGAATTGAAGCTGAAAGTGAAGGAAGTGGCGTATCGCCAGCATAAAGTAGGAACGGCCTCGGCCGCGATTATTGTCTTAGGAGATACGCAAGCCTATACGGACGCCGAGCGAATCTATGAAGGTATGCTACAGCTTGGCATGATGGATGAACAGCAATACAAACAAATCATTGCATCGATTTACGCTTCATACGAGGATAGAGAATTCCAAAAAGAAGAGGCGATCCGTAACGCTGCGCTGTCTGCGATGCAGTTTATGCTCATTGCAAAAGACAGAGGCTGGGACACATGCCCGATGATCGGGTTTGACCCGCAGGGAGTAAGGGAGTTGCTGCAAATCCCGGAACGATTTATTCCTGTGATGATGATTACCATTGGAAAAGAGAAAACGAACAATCCCAGACCCCGTGGATATAGAAAGCCGGTCGGAGAGTTTGTTCATTACGGAACCTTTTCTTCCTGAACCTGTATGCAAAACCCCTCACGCCGAGCTGTGAGGGGTTTTCAGGGTTAGTAAGAAAAGCATTTGTAAGTTTTACACCCGGCGCAAGGCTTCTTCGATAGGAATATCCCGGCGAGAATTTCGATTGCACGATTATACGTCTTCCCGCGCATCGGAAAGGTGAGAGCGACCCAAGAGTTTCTACAGCAGGCCATAAGGCTATTCTTTGATCGCTGCTATACGAAGGCGTTTATAATCTGCCGTCCACTTTCCATTACGGTACAAGTGAGGTTTCGCTTTTTGAATGATTTTTTGAAAGATCGTTTCCTTTTGGGCCGGGTTAAAATCATGAAAAAAGTCGTCACTGAAGCTCACCAGCCAATGCGTCAGTCCGCGCTCACCATCGTGAAGAGGGGTGGGGCGAGCAAAATGAACCGCATACCGTACATGAAAGCCCTGTTGCTCAAGAAGCATGCTGTATTCTCCTATGCTCGGGAAATACCAGGGATTTCGCTCTGCGGCTGATATGCCGTATTCCGAAAGAACCTCTGTAATACTGTCGATTATGATTTGTACATTTCCTTTGCCGCCGAATTCAGCTACAAAACGGCCGCCGGGTTTTAGCAAATGCCATACGGAAGCAATCACGTCTTCCGGCTGCTTCATCCAATGCAGTGCCGCGTTCGAAAAGGCGGCATCAAATACTTGATCTGTATGAAAGGTGCTTGCATCTGCAACAATGAAGGACAGATCGGGGTATTTCTGTCTGGCTTTTTCAATCATGGACGAGGATAAATCGATACCGAGCGGGAGTGCACCTGCATCGGCAATTTCTCTGGTCAGATCACCTGTTCCGCATCCGATGTCGAGAATGTGCTCCCCTTCTTGCGGATTTAACAAGCGGACAACCTCTTTTCCATACTCGGATACGAATGAAATCTTGTCGTCGTACAAATCGGCGTTCCATGTGTTTATAGAGTTTTTATTCACACCTGCTCACTCCTTATGGTTCACGTAATAACTCTCTCTTCCTTCTTTTTATCACTTTTTTGACGATAAGAGAAATATATAATTCCTAATTAATTGATAGGATTTTCCTATATCTACTGTTTATTCATCTTTCCTTTATGAACAGATGATAATAGAGAGGAAGACAAAAAATCCTTAGGTCAACCGCTGACCTAAGGGTTTCTGATAGTAAAATTGAAATCATTCCCTCGTTCTTTTCTCCTTTTTCTTCGGACCGCAAAAGTCAGCCGTGCTTCCTTTCATTTTCACGGCAGGGCTTGTGGCCAATTGGCCATGATGGTTTTGTTAGATTTATCGCCCGCTTCTGCTTTATATTGGAGCGCATCTCTTCGAAGGCCCCTGAGCCAAGGAGTACACCGAATAAAATAAAGATAAAGCCAAGAATTTGTTCCATGACGATTCTTTCGCCCAGGAAAATAGCTGCTCCTACCAAAGAGAAAAAAGGACTTAAATTCAAGAAAATGGCAGACTCCGCCGCGCCAACATTTCCGATGGCCTGATTGTAGATCATATGGCCGATAGCCGTGGCAATGATGGCGGATGCAAAGAAGATAACCCACATTCCAATAGATCCGTGTGCCATACTCTTTATACCGCCGGGCTCAAGGAATAAGCCAAGAATGAACAAGAAGACCGATCCTATCACTAGCATATATCCGGTCATCAGTCTTGGATCCAGGGTACTGGACGCCTTTCTAATCAAAATAAAGCTGATTGCTTGAGCAAAAACGGAGACAAACACATTCACATCCCCCATTGAAATACCGTTTATGCCGCTGTTGCCTTTCAGCACAATAAACGATACGCCGGTAATCCCTAAAAGAATCCCGATGACACGCATAACCGAAAATCGGTTCCCTAAAAAAAGCGCCGCTAAGATTGCGGTCAGAAGCGGCCCCATTCCTAAAATCAGTCCGCCGTTGGAGGCGGATGTTTTCGTAAGTCCAACAGATAGAAAATAATGGTGGGCCACTACATTCAACAGCCCGCCAAAAAAGATATAACGAAATTCCGTCTTTGTCAGCATGCGTACCTTCTTAAAACAAAAAAGGATGATAAATACGCTTACGCCTGCGGCAAAGATGCGAAAAGCCGTCATGGTCACCGGCATGAAGTTGGTCACCAGAACCTTTACAGCCGTGACGTTAAATCCCCATACGATCATTGTGCAAAATAAAATCAGGTATACTCTGTATTTGCTCAATCTGTCCACCCCTTCCCTGGATCGTGCATCATACGATAAAAAAGGAAGAGAATCTTGATGATTCATCCTTCTTTTTGGTTATTATCTTACCATATTTTTATGAAACTTCCTGCTTTTTATCTGTTCGAATATTCGTTGGGCGCTTTTGTGGATACAATGATTACCGGATAAGAATAAGGGGAATATTTTTACTGGAATCATGTAGATTTTTCTATCATTCTGGTGGCGGCACCTCATACTGCGCTTTTTCAATGATTGCATAAACCAGTCTGCGATAGGCGTTCTGCACTTCCTGTTCGCTGGCGTTCTCTTTGGCGAGCACGGCCTCTGCCTGTGCAATGGCTGCAGCGAATGTATCGGATAGTCCCGGCGGATATTGATAAGGATTTTCCTTAATCTCTTGCCATGCGGACCTGGCGATGCGAAGTTCCATGATCAGGTTCCATTTGTCGGCCGGAAGCCCATGCTGGCGGGTATAGAATTCAGCTTGCGCGGTTTGAAGGGAGTGGATGGCTCCATCTGTCTCTCCCCGTCCCGCCTGTTTGCTGGTGGCTGTCTGCTTTGCACGTTCGACGGCTTGACGCAGCGCTTCAATGGCTTCTGCCGGAAATTCCCCTTCTGTGTCTCCTGCACGGGATGCGGAGAGTTCTGCTTCGGCATGACGTATGGTTTCATTCAGCCATAGGTAATCCGATGGAGACGCTTCCGCTTTTCGATAGCGGGACAACGCTTCTTTAAGTATTGCATCAGTCGTACCGGAAAGAGCGTAAGGCGAGGAACCCCACTTGTTGATGTCTTCCCCTTCTTCACTTTCAACTTGAACGTTGAAATGAATACCTTCTACCGGTTTGGCCACTATTGCATCGTCCAGTATACCGAAGGTTTCCCTGGGTAAGAGAAGTGTCATGCGCGTCCCGGTCTTATCTTGATCTGTCAGAACACCGTCGTTATCGCTATCAAAGCGGACGGAACGTGCCAGCACTTTTGCGGTGGGTGGAAGCGGCTGACCGGCAATCCAATAATGTACGCGCGCCCGAGCATCGGCGGAGAGAATCGTATTGAACTGAAGGACGACCACATCCTCATCCGCTTCCGGTTTTTTGTCGGCATTCACGTTATCGATGGCGATTCCCCAGGCTAACGCAGGAGGCTCAGTATGCTTGTGTGGTAAAAGCAGGGACGGGCGAATGTCAATGGTGCGTCTGAGAATGTCGGCTTGATTGCCTGCATCGTCCGAGAGATTTCGAACCGCCAGCTCCCATCGGCCAGGTGCTAAAGCGACTTCATTAGGAAGTGTCAGTGTGTAAGTTGTATCGTCTCTGGCTGTAAGAAATCCGGTAACGAAAGCAGGGATGTGTTTTCCAGTTTTTCGCGACACGAATTCGAAGGCAGGGGACGGTACAGCCGACTCACCGTTCGAAGGTGTAAGATGCCGGGTAGCCCCCGGGATCTGTACGGGTTCGTCGAATGTGACGGTCAGGGTTTCACGGTCAGACACAGCCGTATACGTAGCTTCCGTTTTCACGATGCGGGGTGGGCGCGTATCGGTAGGAAGCCGAAACTCACGCACAATATCGGTTTGATTGGTGGCAGTGCTTCCCGCATCTTTCGCTTTTCCTTTCAACAGCGTAATCCGTACGCGGTCATATCCTGGCGCACCATATTCCGGTCCACTGTTTTTGGTCTGCAGGATGTCTGTCCAGTCTTTCTTCATATGCAAATAGTAAGTCGTGAAACCGTCGTATTCAAGTGCCACATCTTCATTCAAGCGCACATGTTTTGTCGTCCATTTTGGCTTGCCGTTTTCGTCCCAACCATCCTGGCGTTCGAAACGGATGGCGTCAGCGCCGAGCGGAAGGCCAAAGCCATATACCGACACTGTTTCGGAAGGAAAGCGAAGCACGAATTGCTCCGGAGATTGCATGTGAATCTGAGGTACGGGCTCTACCGGCTTCGGAGAACGAAATTCGATTCTAACATTGTGCAGCCGTTTTCCACTTCTCTGTCCTGCATAATCGGCAACCCCGAATCCCTCCAGCCGGTTCGTCTCACCCGAAGGGGAATAGAGTGAACGGGCTCCCTGGTTTAATTCCAGCATGGCGAAGCGGCGAAAATCGCCGAAGAGCCGGCTTTTCGCCGTCTCCGGCTTCACAGAAACCAGGCGCGCGTATATGTCATGCCCATTCAATCTCCAGAACTCGAATCCGCTGCTGCGCGGGCCGGTATACACCGGCTCATCGAATTCAAGAAGGAACGAACCGCTTCCCGTTTGCCGCATGTTTTTAAGCGCAGGAAGCTTGGCGTCTTTTAGGACAAAGGCTGCATAGCTGGTCGCAAAAATTGGCTTCTGCCGTAAATCACGAATTTCCACGGTGACAAGCGCGGCTTCCTCCAGAGGCTGTTCCTGCCCGAATCCCAGACGAAGCACACGGGAATTTTCTCTGGCGATATGCCGTACCGGGATGCTTTTACCACGGCTTGTTACTTGTAGAAGAATGTCCTTGTCAAGCCAGGCCTGACGTAGAGCTTCGAAATCGAAAGGGCGGGCAAATGTAACATAAATATCGCTTGCGCGGTCGGAAGCAGCTTGCGTGATAGGTATCCCTTTCTTCTCGGCCTTAGTAAAGAAAGTCGGTAGCTCGGGCGAGGAAGTCGTATGTTCGGGCTGAATGATAGGTGAGGCGAAGGCTTGTACTGGAACTGGCGCTAGCAATCCAAACAGAAAAAGAACGATAGTGAGACATTGGAAAAAGAAAACAGAGCGGTGCATACAATCCCCCTTGGACATCATTATTTGTTCTTATTGTAAAAAGAAAAAAGAGAATGAAAATGATTCCTTTTCACTCTCTTACTTGTTTAGATATGTTCATCTGTGTATTTAGTAGTATCTTATAAGCTTTTTGCATCGTGCGAGTCGATGATCAGGTAATACCGGCATTCTTCTGTTCCCGTATTGATAAATTGGTGTTCCACATCGGCTTCGAAATAAAGGGAGTCTCCTTCTTGTAAATCGTACTCCGTAAGGTCTTTGCCCAATATCACGCGCAGCGCCCCATTCGCAACCGTGATATATTCTTTCACGCCTCGTTTATGAGGGGGAAAGACTCCGGATTCCTGTCCCGGCGGAATGACATTCAATATAAATTCAATCCCTCGGGAGGGAAGCGAAGGAGACAGGAGGTAACGGCTGAAACCGGATTGCTCATCTTGATAGACTAATCTCTTATCCTTTGGAATGAAAAGGCTCTCTCGTTTTTCATGCTCGCCTAAAAGTTGTGACAGTGTCATATGAAGAGCTTCCGCTATTTGACAAGCGACCTGGATGGTTGGATTTTTTTCTTCCCGTTCAATTTTCGACAGCATGGAACGGCTGACGCCGCTTCGTTCCGATAATTCCTCCAGTGTCAATCTTTGTTCTTTTCTGGCATTTTTTACGTTTTTTCCAAAATTCATTCATATCCCAGCCTCTTTATTTCCTCTATAGAAGAAAAAATTCTTGATTTTTACGAGTTATATTCTCTATAATGAACACATATCTACTATAGTATATTTTTTTCTACGCATCAACAATGAGGGGGAGACTAATGACAATTCTGCTGGCTCTGTTTCCGATTTTGGTCATTTTCTTGCTGTTGTTTATTCTCAAGCAATCTTCCGTGCGGGCAGGGTTCGGTGCGTATGGGATCGCTATTTTGATTGCGTCTATCACGCCCCGGTTTCATCTGGAAACGGCGCAACTCTTTCATTCGTCTATCAAGGGGGCGCTTATCTCTTCGATTGTCGCCTATGTCCTTCTTTTCGGCATTTTTTTGTTTCATTTGATGAATGAAGAAGGGCTTATAAAAGTCATCGCTTCTTTTATCGCCCACTCTACACCGGACCCTGTACGCCAGGTTTTGCTGCTGGTGGTTGCTTTTTCCCCTTTAGTAGAATCGGTGAGCGGTTTTGGTATTGCCATCATCGTTGTGGCCCCGATTTTGATTGAACTTGGATTTTCCCGTTATAAAGCCACGCTCCTATCCTTGGTAGGTTTAAGTGCCGTTCCCTGGGGAGCGCTGGCAACGGGAACGGTCATCGGATCAAATCTGGGTGGCATTCCTTTGCAAACGCTGGGCTCTGGAAGCGCGATTTTGACCGCTCCCACGTTTCTCTATTTCGCTCTGGTGGCCGTTTATCTTGCAGGAGGAAGGGAAGGTCTTAAAAAAAGAGGGAGAGAGACGATAATAGTTTCAGGATCCCTGGCCGCTTCGGTTTGGTTATTTAACGCCTATATCAGCGTGGAATTGGCTGGCGTGCTGGGAGCGCTCGTCGCAATGGGCGTGGAGCTATTGTTTATTCGCTTTTCTATGAAACGGGCCAAAACAGCATCTCCCTCATTATCCCGGATGACTTCTTCCGCTGCATCCGATCGGGTCCATCGCATCGGAAGCGCGATGCTGCCGTATTTGTTTTTAACGGGATTGTTATTTCTATCCCGATTGATTCCGCCGGTAGAGCGTTTCCTTACATCTCATATGGTTCTTGATTTAGCTGAGTATTCGTTTCAACTGCCGATCTTGTATTCGCCGGGCTTTTCTATCCTCATTACCTGCATTTTTACGATTTTCGTGTTCGGCATTAAAAAGAAGGTTATTTGCAAATCAATCAGGCTAACTATAAAGCAATGGTTTCCGGTCACGTTTTCTACGTTTGCGTTCGTCGCTATGGCAGAGATTATGTCGCAGGCGGGAATGACGGCCATGCTTGCCCAGGCAGCGGCCGCAGCGTTTGGTTCTGCCCTCATGGTCATTTCTCCCATCATTGGAGGTATCGGGGGATTTCTTACGGGGAGCAATACGGGATCCAATGCGATGTTCATTAATCTCCAGGTGCAAGCGGCTCATCACTCCGGGTTCTCTGCAGAGTTGTTTGGTTATGCACAGAATACGAGTGCGTCCCATATGACGATGGCGTCGCCCTCCCGTGTGCTGTTGGGCGTGTCGGTCTCAGGTATTCATACAGCAGAAAATAAGATATTGCGAAAAATCTTTTTGATTGCGACAGTATCTTTGCTGTTAGTAATGATTGCAATGATATCGCTTGAATTTTCTTTATTACACTAATTTTCTGTTATATAATTATTTAGTATGAAGAATTACATATGGCACGGGCAGTGCGATTTTTAAGCAAGGGTTGAGAATGCATATAAATCCATACATTTAGCGGGCTAAAGCGAAAAAGGAGGAGCACCATGTATTTTGAAGAATTTTATACGGGTCAGCGCTTCACCCTGGAGCCTATTACGATAACGGCAGAAGAAATTGATGAGTTTGCCAGGAAGTACGATCCCCAGCCGATCCACATCGATCGTGAGTTTGCCGAGCAGGGCCCCTTTGGTGGTATCATCGCTTCGGGATTTCATACCGCAGGTGTAGTCTGGCGCCAATGGATTGAGAGCGGGAGATTCCGGCACCGAGATTATCGGCGGAAGCGGGCTGGATTATTTGCGCTGGACTGCGCCTGTACGAGCGGGCGACCAATTAACCACCGAAGTAGAAGTAGTAGGGACGAAAGCCTCTTCCAATGGAAAAAGAGGGCTGGTTACGTTGAAATTTACCGTATTCAATCAAGAAAACATTACAGTTATGACCACACAGTGCAATGTGTTCTTAAAAGCGAAGGAAATATAAGCAAGCAGCGGCACGGAATAAGAATCTGTGTCGCTTTTTTCTTTTGCTTTATCTATTCGTCGGAGGTTGCGTTAAAAGCAAAGTAGATACATGGCAAAGCAATACTGTTAATATCCTGTATCAATCGGGCACAAACTACCGGAGAGAACCAACCGGTCCAGAAATGGAGGAGAGCGCAGATGGAAGATACCAGTTTCGCCATCCATCCGGAAAAGGAAAAGAAGGAAAGAACGGACGTATGGCATGACATAGGGAATATGCAGACTTTTACTCAAGTTGACGCTGTCTACAAATTTGTTTGTGATAATGGATATGTGAACATAAGATTCTATCGGAGCGATATCGTTCGTATTGTGATGCATCCCTTCTATGAACCTACAATGGAGACGAGTTTTGCGCTGGTAAAAGAGCCGGAAAATGTGAGAGTAAAAGCGGGCGGGAAGCAAGAGGAAGTCGAATTGCGAAGCGATACGCTATCCGTACAGATAAAGCGTCATCCGTTTCGCATAGCCGTTTATGACAGGAACGGACGTCTGCTGGTAAGCGAAGGAAGACGGGGGATGACGTATACCGCCAGGGGACAAATTATGTGCGTAAAGGATATGCGCGCAACTGACCATTTCTACGGTTTTGGTGAAAAAACAAGCTATTTGGACAAACGCGGAGAGAAAATGACCATGTGGAACAGCGATGTATTTGCGCCGCACAATCCGGAAACGGACCCGTTGTATCAATCCATTCCCTATTTTATGACCATTCGCGAAGGGTATGCGCACGGAATTTTCTTCGACAATACATTTAAAACCGTGTTTGATATGAAATCGGCAAACGATACGTATTCTTTCTGGGCTGAAGGCGGGGAGCTGGATTATTATGTACTGGCTGGCCCTACGCCAAAAGATGTGCTGGAACAGTATACGACATTAACGGGGCGAATGGAGCTGCCCCCCAAATGGGCAATCGGCTATCATCAATCCCGGTACAGCTACCAGAACGAGGCAGAAGTTCGTGATCTTGTAGAGCACTTTCAAAGGAAGAACATTCCACTGGACGCCATTCATTTAGATATTCACCATATGGACGGATACCGGGTCTTTACGTTCGACCGGACCCGCTTTCCGCATCCGCAGCGGCTGCTTCAGGATTTAGAAGAGGCCGGCATTCATGCGGTGCCGATTGTCGATCCGGGTGTAAAAAAAGATCCGGAATATCCGGTTTATCAGGAAGGGATTCGTCAAAATTGTTTTTGCAGATACGTAGAAGGCGCGATGTATTTCGGTGACGTATGGCCCGGCAGCAGCGCGTTTCCGGACTTTACAAGCCGTAGTGTCCGTTCATGGTGGGGGGAGAAGCAGAAGTTTTATACCGATATCGGAGTGGAAGGCATTTGGAATGATATGAATGAGCCGGCCGTGTTCAATGAAACGAAAACTATGGACCCCGAAGTCATACATGACAATGACGGCAATCCAAAAACGCACCGTGAATTACATAACGTGTATGGTTTGTTCATGGCGGAAGCTACGTTCCATGGATTGAAAAAGCACCTGCGCGGAAAGCGCCCTTTTGTGCTTACGCGAGCCGGGTATGCGGGTGTGCAGCGGTATGCAGCCGTCTGGACGGGAGACAATCGGAGCTTCTGGGAACATTTGCAGATGATGATGCCGATGTGCATGAATCTTGGTATGTCGGGTGTGGCTTTTTCCGGTTCAGATGTCGGGGGATTTGCCCATGACGCGACCGGGGAGCTGCTTGCCCGCTGGACGCAGGCGGGTGCCTTTACACCGTATTTCCGGAATCACAGCAATCTCGGAACGGTACGCCAGGAGCCATGGGCGTTTGGTGAAGAAATCGAAGAAATTGTAAGGAAATACATTCAACTGCGTTACAAATGGCTGCCCTACCTGTATACGTTATTCCGTGAAGCTTATATGACCGGCGCTCCCGTGATGCGTCCGCTGGTCATGGAATATCCGAACGATACACATACCTGGAACCTATCCGATCAGTTTTTGCTGGGCCCGTATGTTATGATTGCGCCCATCACGACACCGTCGACATTTCATCGGGTCGTATATCTGCCTGAAGGAACCTGGTATGATTACTGGACGGACGAGAAAATCAAAGGTGGCAGACACATTATGGTGGAAGCGGATCTGGCAACTTTGCCGATGTTTATCAAAGAAGGTGCTATCCTTCCTGAAGCGGAAGCGAAATCATCAACAAAGACGCCGGACGATGCAATGACTTTTCATATCTATCCTACAGAAGGGGAGACCGAGTATGCATTTTATGAAGATGACGGGGCGACAATACGCTATCAGGAAGGGCACTATTTGGAACAGCGTATTCGCTGTCGGTTTGCGGAGAATGTCGTTACGATTACGGTGGAAGACACTGTGAACGCCTTTACGCCACCATGGAAAAAAGTCGTATTCACACTGCACCATACCACGCCGGATATGTTGATTACATGGAACGGGAAACGAGTCGTGGACGCATTTTTTGATGCAGACAAGAAACGGGCCGTTTTCGAAGTGGTGCGGTAAACGGGTATCGATTTCGTTGACGAAAGAAAATTGACTTTCGAACATGGTGGAAGAACGGACGACAATACGGTAGGATAATAAAAGCGTACTGTTGTCGAAGCAGGAAATGGACAGAGGTGGGTAAAACAAAATGAGCATAGCAGATCAAATCTACAAGAATTTAGTCAATGATGTAATAGAAAACGGTGATTGGGATAAAGACCAAAACGTTAGAACGAAATGGGCGGACGGTACACCTGCGTATACGAAAAGCGTAATTTCAAAACAAATTACATTTGATAATACCGAAGTGCCCATTTTGACGACAAAGCGAGTCGCCTGGAAATCGGCCATCCATGAACTTCTCTGGTTTTATGTCAAACGGACAAGCGATTGTGCGTACCTGGATGAAAACAACGTAACGATATGGAAAGAGTGGACAAACAAAAACAATAATATAGGCAAAGCCTATGGCTATCAGCTGGGAAAACCAATCATGCTTAAAGGCAAAATAACCAATCAAGTACACAATTTGATTGAGGAATTGAAAAACAACCCCGCTTCCAGAAGACACGTCATCTCTTTATGGAATATTGACGATTTGGATCAAATGGCCTTATACCCCTGCGTATGGAATAACCAGTGGCTGGTTAAACAGGGAAAATTGCATTTGATTGTTCAAGTCCGCTCCAATGATCTGGCGTTGGGAAATCCATTCAATGTGTTCCAGTATTACGTGCTGCAAAGAATGGTGGCCCAGGTGACGGGATATGAGCTGGGAACACTAACCTTTAATATTAACGACTTACATATTTACGAACGACATATCGAGCCGTTGCAGGAGCAAATCCAGCGTGAGCCATATCCTGCACCTGAACTCTGGATTAATCCGGACATCAAAAACTTTGATGATTTTACGATTGACGATTTCAATTTGGTAAATTATCAGCACCATCCTGCTATTAAAATGGAGGTGGCGATTTAATGCTTTCCATGATTCTCGCCATGGATAAAGAGAGAGGAATCGGCAAAGAGAACAAGCTGTTATGGCATATTCCAGAGGATCTTCAGTACTTTAAAAAGCTCACAAGCAGTCGAACCGTCATCATGGGAAGGAAAACCTTTGAATCGATTGGAAAGCCGCTTCCTAACAGAACAAACATTATTTTGACAAGGAATACGTCTTACAAGGCGGAAGGCTGCCTTGTGTATCATTCTATAGATGATATCTTATCAGAAATTGTAGAGCCGGGAGGGAAGAGAGAAACTTTCATTATCGGTGGCGAAGAAGTATACCGCCTATTTCTGCCGCATGCAGACAGGCTCTATGTTACGCAGGTGAATGCCGTTTTTGATGCGGATACTTTCTTTCCGGAAATTTCAAAAGAAGAATGGGAACGCACTTCTAAGAAAAAGGGATCACGGGACACACCATACGAATATTACTTCGAGGTGTATGAACGGAAAGGAAGACGGTATGAATCAGCTGATACAGGACAGCACAATAAAAGAAGTACTACTGAATACGTTTGTTGATGTCATGGAGTTCGCGTAATAATTGCTCGACTTCCGTTTCATTCAGGCGTACGGGGAGCTGGTCGTTTACGGTCATCGTATAGGAACCGTGGCTCTCCTTCGTTTTCACAAGATGGTTATAAATGGCCCGGAGTTGACTGGCTTTTAACACGGATTGAGTCGGAATGTTTTTGACGCTTGTTAAGACGAATTCATTGGCGTCTTGA
The DNA here is from genome assembly GCF_002375825.1 of Aneurinibacillus sp. UBA3580. Classification (NCBI taxonomy): domain Bacteria; kingdom Bacillati; phylum Bacillota; class Bacilli; order Caryophanales; family Paenibacillaceae; genus Aneurinibacillus; species Aneurinibacillus sp. UBA3580. The sequence goes on along the minus strand of NZ_DFMZ01000085.1, from coordinate 7,138 downwards.
TCAAACTCGCCGGAGAAAATAGTACCTTCTATATGGTGCATTTCATGCTCCTCCTTTTTGTGCCAAATATGTGTTAACACAGTGAAGCCTTGTCTTTTCTAAGGTACCCATTGCCATTTTTGGATATTCATCCATTCTTATTCGTGTTATGATGGTATTGAAGTAACTGGGATTTAATTGAAAAAGGGGAGGAATACGACGATGTTTGGAAAAGTAGCGGCTGATATGCTTGGACTTAGCGATGTGGGGACGGTCATCAAACCGGAAAACTACGACAAAGCCGATGCCGATGACTATGTTATGCGTGAAGACAACGAGAAAATATATTTTCTAATCAAATCAAAATCAGATGAATATTGCTTTACGAACAAAGCTTTGATTCATCTCGACGGAACGAGTGCGACAAGCAAAAAGCGCACGCTTCGCCGCTATCCGTATTATACTTATAAAATTTCGGATGTTGTGCTTGAAACGGCCGGTACGGTCGATCTGGATGTTGAAATCAAATTCAACATCGGATCGCAACCTTATTCGATCGATGTACACAAGAAGCATCTCGAAGAGCTGAAGGACTTGTACAAAGCGCTTCTGATGATTGCCGAGATTTCACACGAAAATGAAGTGGCTTTAGGGTTTGCAAGGCAAAGCCTTGATTTGGCTTCTACTACCTTAACCCGGGTGGCAAGTACGGAAAATAATTTGGTCGACCAATTTAAAGGGCTGAACCAGGCGGCTTTCTCCTGGCTGGTTGATAGCAGAGAAAAATATACGGTGAAGGATTTCGGCCCTGTATTTGAGCGGTATATTAACAACTAAATAAAACAAAGGTGAGTTTTCTGGTCGGCAGCCGCTAAAGTAGGTCCGCGTCATTTTTCTTACCATCCACCCTGTCTTTATTCAACAACAGGGTGGATGGCAGAGTTACATTCCGTATTTGACGCTTCGAGGCGCAAGGTTCCCGCTATCTGCTGTTCCATGGTTAAGTCTTATGTCGAAGATAGACTTTGCAAATAAGCCAGACACCGTTTCGCTGTAGCCCTGGGAGCGGTCAGAACAGGAACGGAAGGATGAATCTGCCCGGCTACATGTTCCATGCTATATTGGGAGAGTACAATGACATCAACCTTCCCGTCGATTTGGTGTACCATCTCCCGCACTCTTTTATCATGCTCCTCTTGCTTTCCCTGGAAGAGAAGATGAATAAGGCCCGGATCTACTAATGACTCTACCTGAACATCCGGCTTTTTTTCTCTTAAATAGCTAAGCAGGGCAATGGGTGTTTCTCTAACGGTAGAAATCAATCCGATTCGCTTGTAAGCCAGTGCTTCATCAAGCATCGCCTCGTCCGAACGGAATAGTTTTACAGGATACAGCGGTTGAAGGATGCTTGTTACGTTGTTAAACGCAGAGCATGTGAGCTGAATGCAATTCACCTCGGACTGTGCGGCTAAGTTAACCAGCAAAGAAAAGCGTTGAATAATGTCCGGCGTTAGCGAGCCCTTCTTTTCCATCATGGAAAGCAGGCCGGTGTCCATGAAATGGAGAAGCTCGACATCCGCTTGTTCTTCTCGGAATGCCCTTTCAATGGGTTCTAACGCGGTTGTTGTAGCATGAATTAAGGCGACTTTCATAATGTATTCCTCCCCGGTTTATCGTTTTAGGGCGAGAACATCCCTTCCGCCATCGATGGAAGCGATAGGAAGAGGATGAATCGTCTTCGAATGAAAAATTGAAACTCGCCAAGCCCCCCGTTTTCTTCTCTCACCAGGTGCGCAAAGTAAAAGAAGAAAAGCGCCTTCAGTTTCCGAAACCATTCCGGTGTCTCAACCTTGGCAAGTTAGATCAACCAGTTCTACAACAATACTATACGGCAATCATTGTAATTGGAAGAAACAAAGGATGGAAGAACAAGCAGGGATTCGGGTGTTCACCACCGAAGAGAGCTACACCTCCCAGGCCGATTTCTTGTCCAATGACCCGCTGCCTGTCTATGGCGAATCGACTTCTGCGCCCGTTTTCAGCGGAAAGCGGATCACACGCGGGCTGTATCAGAACGGAACCGGGATCGTATCGTAGAAATATCTATGTAAATAATACGCTTTTTTCGTAAATTATGTTGCTAAGGAGTAAGACACTTGAACATATATCTAGGAGGTTTCACCAGGTAAGTTATCTATTATGGATAACTGGCGATTTTTGGTATAATACAGAATGTAATTAAGTAGTTAATCGTTTTAGAAAGGGTACATATGGAAAAAGGAGTGGGAGCGATGGCAATCGTAGAAGTGACAATCATTCCACTGGGAACAGGATCGGGCAGCGTAAGTGAATATGTAGCAGATGTGCACCGTATCCTGGAAGCGGCCGAAGAGAATATCAAATTTCAGATGACGCCGATGAGTACAATTATAGAAGGGGATCTGCATGATATTCTTGAAGTAGTAAAGCGTATGCATGAGCATCCGTTTACTAAGGGGGCACCGCGCGTCTCCACTTCGATTCGCATCGATGAGCGTCGGGATAAGCCGTCCTCTATGGAACAAAAAATGCAATCCGTGCGGAACAAGCTAAAAAAGTAAGTGTTAGAGAATGGGAGAGAAGAGCATGAGCAAAACATTCAAGATTGCAGTTATTCCTGGCGATGGGATTGGCCCGGAGGTCATCAACGAAGGGATTAAGGTCCTGCAGAAAGTGGCGGAACAAAGTGACTTCCAATTCGAGTTCACGCATTTTCCCTGGGGATGCGAATATTACGTAGAGCACGGCAAAATGATGGCGGATGACGGTATCGAACAGCTAAAATCGTTTGATGCGATTTATTTGGGGGCGGTAGGCTATCCGGGCGTTCCCGATCATATCTCACTATGGGATTTGCTATTGAAGATTCGCAAAGAGTTCGACCAGTACGTCAATATCCGACCGATTACACTGCTGAAGGGAGCACCTTGTCCGCTGAAGAACGTGAAGAGAGAGGACATCGATATGCTGTTCATCCGGGAGAACAGCGAAGGCGAATACGCCGGTGCCGGGGATTGGCTGTTTAAGGGGAAGCCAGAGGAAGTGGTCCTGCAGACAGGCGTTTTCTCTCGCAAGGGAACAGAGCGGATTATTCGCTACGCATTTGAAACGGCGCAAAAAATGAAGAAATCGGTCACCAGCATCAGCAAAGGAAATGCTCTGAATTATTCCATGGTGTTCTGGGACCAGGTCTTTGAAGAAGTGAGCCGGGACTATCCGGATGTGCCAACCTATTCCTACCTGGTGGATGCGGCCAGCATGTTTATGATTACACAGCCGAAGCGGTTTGAGGTCGTGGTGACATCCAATTTATTCGGTGATATTCTTACCGATTTGGGGGCCGCCCTCGCCGGTGGACTTGGTTTGGCTGCCGGAGCGAATATCAACCCGGAGCGAGCGTATCCGTCTATGTTTGAACCGATTCACGGCTCGGCTCCCGATATTGCCGGAAAAGGCCTGGCCAACCCGCTTGCGGCAATTTGGTCTGCCAGTCAAATGCTGGACTTTTTCGGATACGAACAGCAGGGACGGATGGTGCTGGATGCAATCGAGCAATTATTGGTAGAAAAAGAGGTCCTTACCCCGGATATGGGCGGTACCGCTTCCACATCTGAAGTGGGAGATCGGGTGGTTGAGCTTTTGAACAATCGATAAGGATATGCGCGGACAGTCGGATGATACGAACTGTCCGCTTTGTTATGTAGGCTTCGTATGGGCGGTAGGTATCACGTGGATTTGGCAAAGTTTAGTACCATTACCCCCGCAATAATGAGAATCAGTCCAATGAGAATTTGCAGGTTAAAGGCCTCTTTCCAAACCACGACACCGATAATCGCGGTTAGCGCCGTTCCTATCCCTGACCAAATCGCATATGACATGCTGAGCGGGAGTGTCTGAAGTGCCAGGGAAATAAAATAGAAGGCCGATCCGAAGCCTGCCATCACACCCAAACTAGGCAGCAGTTTTGAAAAACCTTCTGACATTTTTAGCATGGAAGTTCCAAAAACTTCGCTCAAAATCGCAATCATTAAAAATACATAGCCGTTCATGATGTATCCTCCCCTACTTAAGCTTAACTTTGGATTTTCATCCAATTTATAACGTATTCCCTCATTGTAATTCATTATCTCACAAAAGGGGTTATTTTCGTATTGAGTAAATGTTCCGGACCTAGAAGATGGCCATGGCTTTTTCGCCGCAGTCCCGACATGAAAATCGTGGGAAGAGCAACTGACTTTTGCGGTACGAAGGAAAAGAGAGAAAAGAACGAGAGAATGATTTCAGGGAATAAATATGTGAAAAAATAAAAAATTAAGATAATATAGAGAATAGAACGGAAAATAAGCATAAGGGGGAAATACAGTGCGAGAAGTAGTCATTGTCGAAGCAGTACGAACGCCGATTGGGAAACGGGGAGGCGCATTGAGTGCCATGCGTCCCGATGATTTGGCGGCACAGGTGTTGAAGGAGTTGGTCGTACGCTCAGGAATCTCTTCTGATATGATTGAAGATGTCATCATGGGGTGCGTATCGCAAAGCGGAGAACAGGCCGGAGACATTGCGAGAGTCGCCGCTCTGCTTGCCGGCTATCCGATTGAAGTACCGGGTGTCACTATTGATCGCCAGTGCGGGTCCAGCCAGCAGGCTGTCCATTTCGCCGCCCAGGCCATTCTCAGCGGGGACATGGACATTGTCGTCGCGGCCGGTGTGGAAAGCATGTCCCGTGTTCCGATGTTTTCCAATTTGCAGGGATCGGAATGGAACGAGAAATTAACCGCGCAGTTCGGTGCATTTAATCAGGGGATTTCCGCTGAACGAATCGCGGAAAAATGGGGATTTAGCCGGCAGCAAATGGATGAATTCGCTCTGGGAAGCCATCAAAAGGCGATTAAGGCCCAGGATGAAGGCTGGTTTGAACGGGAAATCATACCGCTCGATATTCAGCAGCCCGATGGGACGACCGTTCGCGTAACACAGGACGAGGGACCGCGTCGGGAAACGTCGCTGGAGAAGCTGGGCACATTAAAACCCGCCTTTCTTGAAAATGGTCGCATCCATGCAGGCAACGCCAGTCAAATCAGTGACGGGGCAGCAGCGCTTCTGTTGATGTCAAGAAGTAAGGCAGAAGAGCTGGGAATCAAACCGCGGTTTCGTATCGTGGCCCGTTCCGTCGTCGGATCTGACCCGACATTGATGCTGACAGGACCGATCGCCGCTACGCAAAAAGTGCTGCAAAAAGCCGGGCTTACGCTTAATGAAATGGATCTTTACGAGATAAATGAGGCGTTTGCCTGCGTACCAATGGTCTGGCTTATGGAAATGGGAGCGGACCCGAACAAACTAAATCCGAACGGCGGTGCGATCGCGCTTGGTCATCCGCTTGGCGCAAGCGGCGCGCGCGTTATGGTTACGCTGCTGCATGAGATGGAAAGAACCGGGGCCAAATACGGGTTGCAGGCAATTTGCGAGGGACACGGCATGGCAAATGCCACTATCATTGAGCGCTTAGACTGATAAAAAATAAAAGAAAGCGGGGTGAGACTGGACATGGCGACGTTCGATATATTGCTTCAGCATATAGAGCACCAACCTGAGAAAGCGATTACAATTTATGAAGGTCGTGAGACGAGCTACCGTCAGTTGGCGGAGAAGGCGCGCCGATTGGGAAGCTATTTCAGAAGCAAAGGATTGAATCAGGGAGATGCCGTCGCCGTATTGCTTGGCAATACCGATGTCTTTGTTACCTGCTACTTTGCCTGCCAGGCGGCCGGCGTAAGTGTCTTGCCGATCAACACACGACTGGCCCCGAGAGAAATCGAGTACATCCTAAACCATTCAGAAGCGAAGCTACTGGTGTATGACCAAGAATTCAGCGAAACGGTAGAAGAGCTGCTGCCTTCTCTTCCCTTTCTTACGCATTTCATTCATGTAGGGGGAGAAAGCGTGCTTCGAGGCATAGATATTCAGCAGGCGATTGACGAGAGCGAGGAGATGCCTGCGGTAGTTTGCCAGGGAGAGGATACTGCCGTTATTTTCTATACGTCGGGTACGACCGGAAGACCGAAAGGAGTCATGCTCTCCCACGATAACTGCGAAGCCATTGCAAAGATGTGGGCAGAGGCAATGGAACTTACGAAGTTCGAACGGGTTCTCATTGTCGCTCCGCTGTTTCACTGCGCGGCTGCCCACGTGTTCATGCTGCCCACAATTCAGGCGGGCGGTACGCTGGTGATTGAAAAAGGATTCAGCCCGAGACAGACCATGGAAGCCCTTCAGCAGCATAAGATTACGGTATTTTTCGGCGTGCCGGCAATGTACACGCTGCTGTTGAATCAACCGGATTTACATGCGCTGCATGTACCGCATCTCCGCATGCTGACTTACGGGGCGGCGCCCATGCCATATGAATTAATCAAAAAAGTAAAGCAGATTTTCCCTCAGGCGAAGGTGCAGAATTTATACGGACAAACCGAGAACGCGCCGGGCGCCACTACACTGAAGGACCCGCATGCGCTCACGAAAATCGGTTCCGTAGGCCAGCCGCTGCCGGGATGCGAAGTATGCATTGTGGATGATGAAGGATTCGAGGTTCCTGTCGGAGAGGTGGGAGAGATTGCGATCAAAGGCCCTCATGTCATGAAGGGATACCTTAAAAACCCGGAAGCGACCGCACTCGCGATGCGCAACGGCTGGATGCTGAGCGGCGATCTGGGACGCATGGATGAGGAAGGATTCTTATATATCGTTGACCGAAAGAAAGACATGATCATTCGCGGCGGTGAGAACATTTATCCAATTGAAGTAGAAGAAGTGCTGTTTGAAATTCCGACGGTGCTTGAAGCAGCGGTCATCGGCATGCCGCATGAGGTGTATGGGGAAGTGCCGAAAGCCTGCGTGGTCGTAAAGGAAGGAAATACGCTAACAGAACAAGAAGTGATTCAGTTCTGCGAAAAAAGGCTGGCCAGGTATAAGGTGCCGGTTCAGGTTGAATTTCTCGAGGCTCTGCCGCGCAATGCAAGCGGAAAAGTGCTAAAAACGGTATTGCGGGAGAAACAAGGAGAATAATGGTTGAGAGGCGGTTGCTACGAAAGAGCCGCCTTTTTTTCTGTGAAAATCATGA
>NZ_DFMZ01000067.1:1696-3834 GCF_002375825.1 Aneurinibacillus sp. UBA3580 | reverse complement strand
TCTCATGATTTTCACAAAAAAAAGGTGTCCCTCAAGCATCAAAAATCTACTTTTGGGACGCCCCTAATTCCATATTTATAGCAGTACTCATCAAGGCAATACGGCATAACAAATTATTCGTTGGAAATAATAACCTTTAATGCTCGATCCCGTGCGGCGTTTCCGAAAACATCATAAGCTTTAAGGATATCATCAAAGGAAAAACGGTGAGTAATTAATTGCTCCGGTTTCAATTTTCCTGATTTTACAGTCTTTAATAGCATGGGTGTTGAACTTGTACTCACTAAACCTGTAGTTAACGTAATGTTGCGAATCCACAGCTTATCAATATGGAGTTCAACGCTCTTTCCATGAACCCCAATGTTTGCAATGTGACCGCCTGCTTTTACGATTTCTTGGCAAAGCAAGAATGTTGGTGGAATTCCAACAGCTTCCATTACAACATCTGCGCCCTTATTGTCTGTAAGCGCCATCACTTTTTCTACTGCTTTGCCGTCCGAAGAGTTTACCAATTGTGTCGCTCCAAATTTCTTGGCAATATCAAGACGGTTGTCGTCTAAATCGATCATGATGATTTCGGCTGGAGAATAGAATTGGGCTGTCAATAGCGACGCTAAGCCTACAGGACCTGCCCCTACGATTGCGACTGTATCACCAGGCTTGACCTGTCCCGCAAGAACACCGATTTCAAATCCAGTAGGCAATATATCGCTCAGCATAACAAGTGCTTCTTCGTCCACACCCTCTGGGATATGATACAGACTGTTATCAGCATGGGGGATGCGAACATATTCGGCCTGAGTGCCATCAATTAAGTGACCCAGAATCCAACCGCCGTCTTCACAATGAGCGTACAAAGATTTTTTGCAATTTTCACATTTTCCGCAGGAGGTAATGCAGGAGATGAGTACTCGGTCTCCAACCTTAAAATTGTTGACTGCTGACCCAACTTCTTCAACGATTCCGACACCCTCATGGCCCAACGTACGTCCTACTGTAACAGCAGGAACATCTCCAGTAAGGATGTGTAAATCAGTTCCGCAAATGGTTGTTTTTGTAATTTTTACAATGACATCGGTTGGCTTTTCAAGCGAAGGTTTTGGTTTTTCAACTATTTCTTTACTTTTCACTCCATTGAATACAAGCGCTTTCATTAAAAGTCTCCTCCTGACAAGTAGGTTGTGTATAATAAATGATTGATGCGTTATATAATAGCACTGAATATAAGGCAAGGCAATGTACGATTAATTCCAATGATTCTCATGAGCAGAAGTCGAACACATGAGACCTGTGCTCGATTTTATAGCTTTAATAGAATATTTATTATTTGTACAACAGAATGTTTAGCCTTAGACTCATTTCATTGCTTTTTCTTTGTTTTTCTATCTATGGTTATGTATAATTCTAATCGTATCATTCATTAAATAATGAGTTTTTATGGAGGTTATTATGGCACAAGAACTGAAAAATCATGCATCTTCTTCAGCGGACTTAAAATCCGCTCCGAAGAAGGAGAAAGACTACAGTAAATACTTTATCGGAACGGCACCAAGCCTGAAAGAGGCGAAAAAAAGAACAAGCAACGGGATCGAATACCAGGAATTTACCGGCATTCCGGAGGAGCTTAAGGAACTGGGCAAAGGTCGTACCTTCCTTATCCGTACGTACGGTTGTCAGGCCAATGAACATGATACGGAAACCATTACCGGTCTTCTCCAGGCGATGAGCTTTACTCCGACAGAAGACGAAAAGCAGGCGGACGTAATTTTGTTCAACACATGCGCCATTCGCGAGAACGCCGAAGACAAAGTTTTTGGCGAGCTGGGCCGCTTGAAGCACTTGAAAAAAGAAAAGCCTGAGCTCATTCTGGGGGTATGCGGCTGTATGTCCCAGGAAGAAGCGGTCGTAAACCGTATTCTGAAGAGCTTTCAGCACGTCGATTTAATCTTTGGTACGCACAATATTCATCGTTTGCCTGTATTAATGCGCGATGCGTTTTTCAATAAAGAAATGGTTGTGGAAGTCTGGTCCAAAGAAGGCGATGTAGTCGAGAATATGCCAAAAGTGCGCAAAGAGGGACTGCGCGCATGGGTCAACATCATGTACGGCTGTGATAAGTTCTGTACGTACTGTATCGT
>NZ_DFMZ01000067.1:0-1597 GCF_002375825.1 Aneurinibacillus sp. UBA3580 | reverse complement strand
TGTACGTACTGTATCGTTCCGTATACACGCGGTAAAGAGCGCAGCCGTCGTCCTGAGGACGTTATCGCCGAAGTACGCGACTTGGCGCGCCAGGGCTACAAGGAAATCTACCTGCTCGGCCAAAACGTCAACGCGTACGGCAAAGACTTTACGGATATTGAATACGGCTTCGGCGATTTGATGGCTGAAGTGCAGAAAATTGATGTGCCGCGCATTCGTTTTACAACCAGCCACCCGCGTGATTTTGATGACCATTTAATCGAAGTGCTCGCGAAGAAAGGTAACCTGGTGGAGCACATTCATCTGCCGGTCCAATCCGGAAACAGCGAAGTTCTTAAGAAAATGGCGCGCAAGTATACGCGGGAACAATATCTTGAGCTGGTCCGCAAAATTAAAGAGGCCATCCCCGATGTAGTGCTGACGACAGATATTATCGTCGGTTTCCCGGGTGAGACGGAGGAGCAGTTCCAGGATACGCTGTCGCTCGTAGAAGAAGTGGGCTTTGATTCTGCCTATACCTTCATTTACTCTCCACGCCACGGCACACCGGCTGCCGGCATGGAAGACAATGTGAGTGAAGCGGAGAAAAAAGATCGTCTGCAGCGTCTTATTGACCTCGTAAATCGTCTTAGCCGTGAGAAGAACGAAGCGCTGCGCGGACAGGTGCTTGAGGTGCTGGTCGAAGGTCCGAGTAAAAACAATCCAGAAATGATGACCGGCCGTACCCGTACGAACAAAATTGTACATTTTAGAGGAACGGAAGACTGTATCGGCCAGCTGATTCATGTTAAAATAACAGAGCCGCAAACATGGACATTATACGGTGAAGTGGCAAACAAAGTAGAGGTGTAATACGGATGGAAGAGAAAAAGGAACGTACAGTGGATTATTCGCCTATTATAGATCAGGCGAAAGAATTGGCTGCGCTGATTGCAGGTTCAGAGGAAGTGGAGCGCTTTAAGCAGGCTGAAGAGAAGATTAGCGGCAATGGACGGGTGCAAGGGCTAATCGCTAAGATTAAACAGAAACAAAAGCAGATTGTTAAGCTTGAGCACAACCGCCGCTATGATGAGATTCCCGCTCTTGAGCGGGAAATCGACGCGCTGCAGGATGAGCTGGATTCGATTCCGATTGTGCTCGAATTCAAACAAACGCAGCAGGATATTAACGAACTGCTGCAGATGGTGACCAGCGTTATCGCCAATAAAGTATCAGAAAGCATTATTGTCTCGACGGGCGGCGATCCGCTGTACAATGAGACGGGATACGCGAAAGCGAAACCGGAAGGTATGGGTGGCTGCGGTTGCTGAGTCGGGAATAAAGAAAAGGATAGTGATCAAGAAAGATACCGGTACTCAATGCCGGTATCTTTTTTTGAATTAAAAATAGACAACGCACCTTAAGACAGCAGAAGTTTTTTACCGGATTTCGCCATTCGCTCTGTCCTGCTTTTCCAAGCACCCCGGGCGCTTGCCCTGCATATTTATGGATTATCAGTCACAGTGCTGATCAGGGCGGCACAGGCGGACGCGGCACCGAAAGCAGACTTTTGTGTTGCACCCGTGATGATTGCCCTGCATACACATGTAGGGAAACG
>NZ_DFMZ01000052.1:3854-7285 GCF_002375825.1 Aneurinibacillus sp. UBA3580 | reverse complement strand
CCATGGCATCTCAGCCGCAACCCCGGCATGAAAATCATGGGAAGGGCGGCTGACTTTTGTGGTACGAAGGAAAAGAGAGGAAAGAAGGAGGAGAGAATTTCAATGGTGAAAAAGGCGAACGCCTTTTTCTTACCCGGATCTTATTTCCTCTTTCCCTTCCTTCTTTTCTCATGATTTTCACAGAAAAAAATACCCGGATTACAAATGACCTGAGATGCTGTAATTACCATAGCGACGGGAGATAAGGAGGGACAGTCATGCCTTTGGGCTATTTTTTAATATTTCTATCGGCGACAGGGTTTGGATGTATGCCCATTTTTGTTATCTACGCGTATGAAAATAACGTTAGTTTAACAACCATTTTATTTTTGCGCTTTGCCTTTGCTTCGATTTTTTTCTTTCTCTATTTACTTGTGAAAGTGAAAAAATGGCGGATTACCAAACATCATTTTGTATCTTTCCTTGTATTAGGCGGACTCCTTTATACCTTGCAGTCCTATTTTTATTTTTCATCCGTTAAATACATACCCGCCTCGTTGGCAGCTCTATTGTTATATTTGTATCCTGTGTTTGTCGCAATTCTTTCGTCTGTTGTTAACAAAGAAAAAGTATCCAAGCAATTGCTCATATCCATTCTCATTTCCCTATCCGGTATCGCTTTTGTGCTGGGTTCACCGACTGAAAATATCAATTTTACAGGTATTCTATTGGCTGTTGCTGCTGCCGTTGTGTATTCTTTTTATATCATCTTTGGCGGGCGGGTCGTTTCACAGGTCTCACCTGTAATCACCAGTGCTTTTATTGCGTTATTCGCCTCCCTCTCTTTTTTAATCGGCGGATTATACACCGGTACGCTGCACTTTGCATTCGCTCCCATGGGATGGCTTTCCATCGCGGGTATTGCTCTTTTTTCAAGTGTGATTGCCATGTTGACCTTTTTCGCTGGCATGAACATTACGGGTCCTACGAAAGCCTCCATTTTAAGCATGGTGGAACCCGTTATCACTGTTGGCCTTTCTACGTTGATGTTTCAAGAAAAAATGTCGATGTTACAAATGATAGGCGGCTTGATTGTTTTGGCAGGGGCTGTCCTTGTTGTATTATCTAGAGAGAAGGCGCCTCGTACGGAAGGGACGACGCTGTCCGGCTAGATTCAGACTGGTCGCCCTGAGTTCGGGGCTGTTAACAAGCTACTTGATAAACCGAAAAGACACGATGTAGGAATGGAGATAAAATGATCTTATCCTATTATCGTACCTTTTCATTAAAGAAGCACATCTCATAAGAGGCGTGCTTTCTTTTATAAACAGCATTTACAAAATTCAGATAATATATTACAATTGTCAGTAGCTGTATACTTGTATACAACTTAAAGATATCAACTAATCTTACGTACTACTTGATAGGAGCGTCGAATGGAAATGCAGTATCCCTCTTCTTGGCTGCAAGGGGCTTCGCTTGGTGAGCGGATTTCTTGCGAATTACGGTTGCAAATTATAAAGGGTGTCATTCAACCAGGTATAGTATTGTCCGAGAATCAGATTGCAGCGGAATTCGGCACAAGCAGATCGCCGGTGCGAGAAGCCTTGAAAACGCTCTCAACCGAAGGATTAATTCGTCTTGAACGCATGGGAGCCGTTGTCTTAGGCTTAACTTCGAAAGACATTGAAGAATTGTACGATGTTCGCTTTCTTATCGAAAATTTTGTTTTGCAGCGCCTTGCTAAAGACCCTCATGAAAATCTGGTCCCTACGCTCAATAAAATCATCGATAAAATGGAATTTGCTGCGAAGTATCATGATTATGTAGAGTTTTCCTACCAGGATTTGCACTTCCATGAAGTGATGATCGCAGCGGTCAACCACACAAGAATACTGCATTTATGGAACGGGATTCGGCATATTGTGCTTACAGCTCTGCTGGTGGCAACCGAAAAACGGTTCGCAAAAGATACGCAAGGAGCCGCAACCGTCATCAACAATCATCGTTCCATTGTAAACGCTCTAGTGTCAAAAGACGCTGCCTATATCGAAAAGATTGTGGAGGCGCATTTTGAAGATACACGAAAAACCGTCAGCGATAGTATTTTCCATACCGAATAGAAACCCGGTAAAACAAAGGAACCAGAAAAAGGGGGAGAACTTACATGGCTACATCTATGTGTTTTCTACCGAACATACACAGAACTGTGTAATCAATATCTAAATGGGAATGACAGTGATACCTGAGCTTCAGTGCTTTTCTTTTACACAACTTGTCGACAAGTATACAAGTAGTTGAGTGTAATTGTAGCACACGTTGTTTTCGCTTACTAGTAACTACATACACGCGTTGGAGGTGCACAAACATGACAATGATGAGAGCCGGATTGTATGTTTCTGAAAAAAACGTAACGATGGGTGAATTAGACAAGCCCAGATTAAACAAAGGGGAAGCGTTGGTAAAAGTGTCGTATGCCGGCATCTGTGGAACGGACATGATGATTTATTTTGGCAAGCACCCCAGAGCCAGAGCCCCTCTGGCAATGGGACATGAATTCAGCGGCATCATCGAGGACATTTATGGCAACTCTTCTTTTGCTCTGGGAGATAGAGTGGTAATCGAGCCTACCCTTAGCTGCGGAACATGTGAAGCCTGCATGTCAGGACAATCCCACGTATGTAAAACGCTGCGGCTCATCGGAATTGATGGCCACGGTGGATTTGCCGAATATGTAGCGGTGCCTCTGCACCGGCTTCACCTGATTCCTGAAACGCTCTCCGATGCCCATGCATCCCTGGCGGAGCCTCTCGCCGTAGCGGTTCACACGGTACGCCGTTCTTCGCTAAAGGTCGGGGACAACATTGTTATCCTGGGCGGCGGCCCGATTGGTCTGCTTATCGGATTGGTGGCCAAACGGGCGGGCGCCGAACAGGTGATTGTCTCTGACATTAGCCCATACCGTTTAGCAAAGGCAAAAGAGCTCGGATTGACTGCTTTGGACGCCAGAGAAGGCAATGTAAACGAAGAAGTGTTTGCGCTTACAAATAATATTGGAGCTGATATCGTTTTCGAAGTGGCTGGTGCACCGGCGACCGCCAAACAGATGACGGACATCGCGAGAATTCAGGGACAAATTGTCGTCGTCAGCGTGTTTAAACAGGCACCGGTGGTTGATTTAGCAGCCATGCATTTCAAAGAACTCTCTTTAATAACAACACGATGCTATAGTCGGAGCGATTTTGAAAAAGCAATCCGGATCATGGCAAACGGGATGATTGATGTATCCCCCATTATTTCGCACCAGCTTCCCCTCGAACAAATCGCTGAGGGATTTGCCTTAATGGAAAATCCGGATGTATCCTTAAAAATTCTCATTCACCCATAAAGAAAGGAAGTGCATATACATGGTACTCGATTTATTTAACCTTAATGGAAAAGTGGCAGCCGTG
>NZ_DFMZ01000052.1:0-3746 GCF_002375825.1 Aneurinibacillus sp. UBA3580 | reverse complement strand
CAGCCGTGACAGGAGCGACCCGCGGCATCGGACGCGCAATCGCTCTCGCTCTGGCGGAAGCAGGAGCGGACATTGCCCTCCTGCAGCGCTCACCCGATCAATACGAGGTGAAAGAAGAGATCGAGAAACTGGGAAGAAAATGCGAGATTATCCCCTGTGATTTAGACAACGCCGCGCAGGTAAAAGAAGCCGTACCCGGCGTAGTGTCCCGTTTCGGAACGATTGATATTTTAGTAAACAATGCGGGCATTCAACGTCGCTCTCCTTCCATCGATTTCGCGGAATCAGACTGGGATGATGTGATTCAAGTCAATTTGAAAACAGTGTGGCTCTTGTGCCAGCAGGCCGGACGCTACATGGTGCCCCGGAAACAAGGAAAAATCATCAATCTGGCTTCCCTTCTTTCCTATCAGGGCGGAATTACCGTCCCGGCTTACGCTGCCGCAAAAGGAGGTGTGGCCCAACTCACAAAAGCATTGTCCAATGAATGGGCACAGCACAATGTCAACGTCAACGCGATTGTCCCCGGCTATATCGCCACCGATATGAACACGGCCCTGCTGAACGATTCGACCCGAAATTCTCAAATTCTCGACAGAATTCCGGCCGGACGCTGGGGAAACCCGGAAGACTTTAAAGGGACCGTCGTATTTTTAGCCTCCGATGCATCCAATTATGTTCACGGTCACCTGCTGGCTGTCGACGGCGGATGGTTGGGCCGGTAACTTTTTGGGCGGGGGTGAATAAATCATTCACATCTTAATCTACTTCATCAACTTGTTTACGAGGGGGAGAATTTATGAAAAAAGGAATAAAAAAAGCGGCTATTTATCTGATTATTTCGAGTATTATTCTTACTGTTTTCGGCTGCGGAAGTCAAAAAACTGTTGAAACATCCGCTAAAAATAAAGCCGAACCAGCCGGTAGCATACAAGAACGGAGGTTTAAGCTCGGAGTCGGCCTGGATGAAAAGCATTCCGAAGGACAAGGCGCGCAGAAATTCAAAGAGATTGTTGAGAAAAACAGCAATGGGAAGTTTAACGTAAGTTTATACTACAACAATCAATTGGGTGACGATAAACAAACGATCGACAATCTTATAGGAGGCACACAGGAACTTGGGGTGATTTCCACCTCTCCGCTGGCTTCCACAGTTAAAGAATTCGGCATCTTTGATTTCCCGTTTGTCTTTAACAATGAGCAGGAAGCGTATACCATATTGGATGGCGAGGTAGGAAAAACACTGCTGGACAAACTTCCTTCTCACGGATTAATCGGATTAGGCTATTGGGAGAACGGTTTCCGCAATCTAACAAACAGCAAACACCCGGTCTCTACCTTAGAGGATTTTAAGGGATTAAAGATTAGAACGATGCCCAATAAGGTACATCTCGATGTATTTAGTGCTCTGGGGGCAAATCCGACGCCGATGGCCTTTTCTGAAGTTTTTACCGCGCTGGATTCTAAAACCATTGATGGACAGGAAAATCCGCTGCCAACAATTGAAATCCATAAATTCAATGAGGTTCAGCCTTATCTGAGCATGACCAATCATGTCTACACTCCCTTTATCTTCATGGCCAGCAAAAAATTCTGGGATGGGCTTTCTGATGAAGAGAAAAAAATCATCCAAGAGGCCGTGATCGAAGCCGGAAAATACCAGCGTAAGCTGAACATTGAACAGAATAAAAAATCGCTTGAAAACTTGAAGGCGGCAGGAATGCAAGTAAATGAGGTCTCAGATGAAGAAAAAGAAAAAATCAAAGCCGTTATAAAGCCGGTTATTGAGCAACACTCCAAAGAAATCGGGGAAGATCTGACACAAAAAATGTATGCCGAAGTGGAAAAAGCACGCAAAAAATAAAGCATGTTTCTCTTAAAACCTGTCCAAAGCTATCATCCGGACAGGTTTTAAAGCTGTCGCGGGACCTTGACAGCTTATTTTTTTGAGGCACCGCAAGGCACACGGACTAAAGCTTGATCTTCATCGAAGTCGCCCTTTCATTTACGAAATTAACTGTGGCATTGTAATCTTCCCTCCCTCTCTCGAAAATACCAACAAAACAAGTAGACAAAGTTTATATTTTGGTGCTATAGTACAAAACAATAACGATAATCGAATAAGACAAGAAGAGGTGGAGCCAGATGAGGGACCTATTAAAAGAAGTTGCGCGAGGAAAAAAAGGAGCAAAAGACCTGCCTTACGAGCAAGCCCTGTGCGGTGCCCGGATGATCATATCCGGCGAAGCTACGCCTGCGCAGACCGCCGCGTTTTTTGTAGCGGAGCGAATCAAGATGGAGACGGCGGACGAGCTGCTTGCGTTCGTTGAAGCGCTGCGGGAACGCACCGAGCAACATCCCATTCCGGGAAGCGTCGATTGTGCCGGTCCGTATGATGGACGGAAGAAGTCGTTCTTCGTAAATTTCCCGGCCGCATTCGTTACGGCTGCCTGTGGCGTACCCGTTACCCTGCACGGCGGCGAATCCTTACCACCTAAATGGGGCATTACTCTCTCTGACATTCTAGGCACGCTGGGTGTGCAGGCTCAAGGAAACAAACAAGCATTTATCGAAGCCGCCCGTAAAACGGGCGTATTGTACGTCTACGCAGAAACCTGGAACCCGGCGTTATCGAGCCTGCGGCCGCTGCGCGAGGAATTGGGGTTTCGGACGATGCTCAACACGGCGGAGAAATTTCTGCGGTATTCAGAAGCGCCGTATATGGCAGCGGGCATATTCCACGGCACGGTATTCAAGAAGATGGCAGAGGTGATGACGCGGCTGGGTGTGCGGCGCGGCATTGTGGTGCAGGGTATGGAAGGTTCGGAAGATGTGCCGATACACCAGAGCACACGAGCGCTGCTGGTTACTGAAGATTCTCATGAGCTGTTTATTATTGACCCGGAAGCGCTGGGCGTACAGGCGGAAGTACCAGAATTGGAATGGACACCAAAATTGCAGGCCGACATCGCCCTGCAGGTGCTTCGGAATGAAGCGGAACTTCCTTTCGTCAATCTCGTTCTCTTAAATAGTGCCGTCCGGCTGTGGGTTGCAGAAAAGGCAAGCTCTATTGAAGAAGGAATCGAATTATCCAGAAACGTTATTGCGGAAGGCAAAGCGCTGGCCATGTTTGAAACATGGGAAGCTGCCATTCAGCAGTATTCCAACATCGTTTCATAGAGTTATCTCTTCAAATAGGTCGGGTCAGGAACCCGATTCCTGACCGGCTTTCTTCGTGTTAAACATCCTTGTCTCCTCCCTTCGTGTTGTAGGAAAACTTTTTTCCCGCCTTCATTGTAATTTGTAACAAAAGATGCTCGTCAGCATTTATTATGAATGGATATTTCTCCCGTATCATGTTACAGTTTGAATATACAAAATATTTGAGCGAGCGTTCGTTCATTCATTAAGGAGTTGATCTATTATGCCTGCTTCTCCGATTCAATTTTTCCAGCGTACATTTCCCAGTGCTAACATGGTGCTTCTGCACGGAAAGCAGCCTATCCTTGTTGATACGGGGTTCGGCAGCGACACCGCAACCACAAAGCAGCTTCTCACAAGTGCCGGCGTTGCCCCTGAATCTCTCTCCCTGATTGTCAATACGCACTATCACAGCGATCATGTCGGCGGCAATTATGAACTACAGACAAGATACGGCACTCCGATTGCCGCACACCGCTGGGAGGGCGAAGCAGTCAATGCCCGTAACCCCGAGGCTTGCTGTGCAGAATGGCTGGACCAGCCGG
>NZ_DFMZ01000015.1:0-5950 GCF_002375825.1 Aneurinibacillus sp. UBA3580 | reverse complement strand
AATGTAGAAAACGGTGTCGGCCGTATTCTGCTAAACCGTCCGAAAGCGCTGAACGCCCTTTCACTTTATATGGTCGAAGAAATCAGCAAGAAGCTGGCCGAATGGGAGCGTGATTCTGCCGTATCGCTTGTGCTGATTGAAGGTGCCGGTGAGAGGGGCCTGTGTGCGGGCGGCGATATGCGTTCGTTCTATGATAAACGCGACGATAATGTGGAGAAGCATGCGCTGGACTTCTTTTCAATTGAGTATAAAATGAATCTGGCTCTGCACCGCTACACGAAGCCGATTCTTGCCTATATGAACGGTATTGTCATGGGCGGGGGAATTGGCCTGTCTATCTTTGCGAGCCACCGTGTGGTGACTGAGCGCTCGAAATTATCCATGCCAGAGATGAATATCGGTTTCTTTCCTGATGTAGGCGGCAGCTATTTCTTAAATCAAATGCCGGGCCACATGGGCCGCTATCTGGCGCTGACGGCTCACTTGTTCAACGGGGCTGACGCAGTATACCTTGGCGCCGCCGATTATTATATCCAATCGGAGCAATGGGGCGCATTGAAACAGGATGTGCAGGCATTCGATTGGACACAGGCCGGCGGCCGGGAAGAGACGGCGGTCAAGCTGCGTGAGATCATTAAGAAATATGCGGCGACCGACATTCCGGAAGCGCCGCTTGCACGCGTACAGGAAAAGGTGGATCGTCATTTTGGATTTGATTCGGTAGCCGACATTCTGGCTTCGCTTGAGAAAGCGGCCCAGGAAGGCGACGAATGGGCACAGGAGACCGCGAAAACGCTGCGCGGCAAGTCGCCGATTTCAATGGCGGTGGCGCTTGAGCAGCTTATCCGTGGGAAAGAGATGGCTGTCGCTGATTGCTTCCGCATGGAAATGAACCTGAGCATGCATTTCATGCACAGCCATGATTTCTACGAGGGTGTACGCTCCGTGCTGGTTGACAAGGATCGCAATCCGAGCTGGAATCCGGCATCCATTGACGATGTGAAGCGCGAGGATGTGGAAGCGTTCTTCAAAAATCCGTGGGAAGGCGGACAACATCCGCTGGCGGACGAGTAAAAAGAGCCATATAAAGCAGTTCCCGAATAAGTGAGTCGGGAACTGTTTTTTTTATAGTGTAGGAAAAACGCGCGAGGCGTGTGCCGACCGTTGCTTTTTCCGTGTGGAGCGTGTGACCCTTAAAGGAGAGAAAGACCGGCAACGTCCGCGAGTTTTTCTTAATTTTATCAGGTGAGGCCCGGCACGTAGATCAGCACCAGTCCGAAGCCCGGCATATTGACGCCGCCTTTCTGATTCATTTCACTCATCTTCGTGTTTTCTTTCTCCCGTTTTCACTAGATGAGAGATTGAAACATAAATGAAATATAGTTATATTATCTTAAAGATTAATTTTTTTAATGATAAGAGGAGAAGAGGCATGCATTACGATGCGCTGCGCACATTCGTCGCTGTAGTGGAAGAGAAGAATTTTACCCGGGCCGGAGAGAAACTGCGGCTTTCCCAGCCCAGCGTTAGCCTGCATATTAAGCATCTTGAACACGAATTTCAGGCTAAGCTCATCGACCGTTCACCCAAACACCTGTATGTAACCCATGCAGGAGAGATACTGTACGAACGGGCGAAACAGATGCTTAATCTATATGAAAAAGCAAAAGAGGACATTTACGCCCACCAGCATCGGGTCACAGGAAAGCTTCACATAGGCGCGAGCTTTACAATTGGTGAGTACGTGCTGCCCGTTCTGCTGGCAGACTTCCGCCGCCGCTATCCGCATGTGGAAGTGGAGGTAACGATCGGCAACACGAAGCGCATTGTGGAAGCGGTCAAGCTGTTGCAGATGGACATTGGTTTGATTGAAGGGCAGACAAGCGACAGAGAGCTGCGGATCGTTCCATTCATGAAAGATGAAATGGTTTTAGTGGCACCGACAGAGCATCCGCTGGCGGGACGCGGGCCTATTACTCCGGATGCGCTGCATGATGAAATATGGGTGGTACGGGAAGAAGGCTCGGGAACCCGTGTCTATTCGGAGCATGTCATCCGAACGCATGGACTTAGCGTAAAGAAGAAAATTACATTAAGCAGCAATCAGGCCGTCAAAGAGGCAGTGGCGGCGGGACTCGGCATTACACTGCTGTCCCGCTGGGTGGTGAAAAAACCGCTGCAACATGGAGAGATTGCCGAACTGCCGCTTGAAGGTGATTCGTTTCTGCGCAGATTGTCTTATATTTATCCGGCGCATGCGGAACGGACGAAGCTGGTAGAAGTGTTCCTTGAGGAAATAGTCAGAGATGGGGCAGAGAATAAGGGATGAAATATAGAAATTTCTCTCCAATTTCTCCTTGACCTCGCGCGGGAAGTTCACTATACTAACATCAATACAACTTTATATTCATAAAGCCTCATCAACGCTCTGATGGGGTAGAGGTCGCGGGATTTAAGAGTACGCTGCGGGAGATGTGGAGAACATCGGTGAACGCAGGGGAAAGGAAAGACCGCCGAAGCTTGTCCGGGTTCTCCGGCCGGACGGGTTGGGGCTGTATCCGAATAGGAACAGAACTGTCACGCGTATGTTCCGGTTACGCGTGGTGCGCTATCTTGCAGGAGATACGGAGATGGGGTGAGCTTGAAGTTCATTGTCCATCTACGACCCGTGTTGTAGATGTTTTTATTTTTTCGCCTGTATTCTCCTAATCATCCGGTTAGGGGATTTTTTGTAGGCGCGGGTCCGTATGTTCCTTTTCTGAGACGCGCATTGGACACGACGATGAGGAGGAATTGGGATGATTGATTTAGGAAGATTGGTAACCGCGATGGTGACGCCGTTTGATGCGGAATTGAATGTGGATAGGAAGCAAACGGAAAGACTGGTTGAGCATTTGATTGCCACCGGATCGACCGCGCTGGTGGTGGCGGGTACAACGGGTGAGTCCCCGACATTGACAGGGCAGGAAAAAGTGAACCTGTTCCGTCATGTAGTTGAAATTGTAAACGGCCGCATTCCGGTCATTGCCGGGACGGGCAGCAATAACACGGCTGCATCCATTGAACTCACACAAAAGGCTGCAGAATGCGGTGTGGACGGCGTTATGCTGGTGGTGCCGTATTATAATAAACCGTCCCAGGAAGGCTTGTATCAGCATTTTAAAACGATTGCCGCAAGTACGAAGCTTCCGGTTTTATTGTACAACATTCCGGGCCGTTCCGTTATTAATATGAAAGCGGAGACGACCATCCGTCTTGCAAACGATGTAGGGAACATTTTCGCTATTAAGGAGGCAAACTCCGATCTGGGCCAGATGTCTGAGATTATCGAGCAGACGGCGGATGATTTCGTATTGTATACCGGTGACGACAGCATGACACTGCCCTGTATGTCCGTGGGTGGCAAAGGCGTCATCAGCGTAGCCAGTCACGTGATTGGCCGTGAGATGAGCGAGATGATTCAGGCGTTTGCCGGCGGAGAAGTCGCCAGGGCAAGCGCACTGCACCGTAAACTGCTACCCGTATTCGAAGGATTGTTTATCACAGCCAACCCGACACCGGTCAAGGCTGCGCTCAACATGCAGGGGATAAATGTCGGCGGCGTACGCCTGCCGCTGGTCGAGCTGACAGAAGAAGAACGTGAATTTGTCAAAAACCTGCTTCCGCAGGTCGAAGTGGCAACAGTGTAAGAGGCAGGATGTAGGAGAGAGTAATAATAGATAAAAACAAGAAGCCGCTCTTTCGGGAGCGGCTTTTGTTAATGCGGCTTTTGTTAATAGTGTAGGAAAGTATATGTTGCTTTATAGTGATAAAGCAACATATACTTTCCCTCCATCCGTAAACCGGGAAAAACTCGCGAGGCGTGTGCCGACCGTTGCTTTTTCCGTGTGGAGCGTGGGGCCCGAAGGGAGAAAAAGACCGGCAACTGTCTCCCTCTTCGAGATACCCGGATGTTTTGCCGGTCCGACCGAAGGGTGTTTCTTTCGTTTCGGGGACTCTGTTTTTTGCTAGAAGACGTTACTATGCGTTTATGCCAGCCAGCCAGGCGATGATACGTTTGTTAATGCCTTCCTCAGACTCGTCCGGCAGCAGTTCCGCGCGGGTTACCGTATCAAACAGCTTCTCTAGCGGTTCACGCGGGTCCTCTTTCTTTAATTTTTTGTCCTGCAGCCATTCCCAGTTCTGAACGATATACTCGCGCCGGTCGATGCCTTCCTTGGTGAAGTACGATGTCAGCAGTTCAACGTCATCCAGGAAGTTTTCTGTAAAACGCTCTTTTACCGTACCGCGCAGCAGCGCAATTTCTACTTCATACATCGGAGATTGATCGGCTTTGTTTTTGCCGATCCACGGCGTCTCAAGAATAATCGGCTTGTCCCTGGCGACTTCATGGTGGACGATATAGTTGATGGCATCAAAACCGATAAGGCCTGATCCGATCGGCGCATGCCGGTCTTTCGCCGCACCGCGGAAGTTCTTGCTGTCGTTAATATGGAATACAGCCAGACGATCCAGTCCGATAATACGGTCAAATTGTTCCATGACACCGTCAAAGTCATTGACAATATCATAACCCGCATCATGCGTATGGCACGTATCGAAACAAACGGTCAGTTTATCGTTCAGCTCCACCTTGTCGATAATGGCCGCCAATTCTTCGAAGCTGCGGCCTATCTCCGATCCTTTGCCCGCCATCGTCTCAAGCGCGATGTTGACGGTTTGCCCGGTGTGCAGCACCTCATTCAATCCTTCCGCAATCCGGTTGACGCCATATTCGGCGTCTTTGTCGGTGTAGGCCCCAGGATGGAGAACGATATTCTTGACGCCCAGATATTCGGCGCGCTTAATTTCCTCCTGTAGAAACGATACAGCGAGTTCAAACGTGTTCGGTTTATAAGAGCCGAGGTTGATAATATACGGGGCATGGACGACAATATCATCGATGCCGTACTTCTTCATCAGCTCCAGACCTTCTTCGACGAATTGTTCTTCCATCGGTTTGCGCCGGGTGTTCTGCGGCGCGCCTGTATACACCATAAACGAGGTAGAGCCGTAGCTAATCGCTTCTTCTACCGCGTTCAGCAGTCCTTTTTTGGAAAATGAAACGTGCGATCCTATCTTCATAATTTATGTATCACTCCTCACCGCTTTATTGTATCAAAAATTTCGCGGAAAGATGAACGGGAAACGACGCAAAATGCACACGTAACGAAGCCTGCATCCGTCAAAATAATAACAACGCTGGGAGGGACAGACAATGAAGAGAGTAAACCTCAAATCGATGGCGATAGGTCTGGCAATGGGAAGTGTGATGACGGCGGGAATCAGCTACGCGGCACCCGCACTTACGCAAATCTTGGTGGATGTAACTCCCGTGACGATTAAAGTCGGGCAGGAGACGAAATCAGGCACGTTCAATAACGGTGAAGAGAACGTACCGGTATCGATGATTTACAACGGCACAACCTACGTACCGATTCGATTCATCAGCGAAGCGTTGGGAAAAGAAGTGGGCTGGGAACAGGAGAGCCGCACAATCACCATAACGGACAAAGGGAAGGACCAGATTTGGGCGGGGGCCATTGAAAGCACACTCGCATATGACGGAAAAGGCTCACTTGTTTTCACCGTCAAAAACCAGACGGAACGACAGCAGGCTTTACGGTTCAATACCAGTCAGCGATACGACTATATAATCTGGAATGACAAAGGGGAAAAAGTACAGCATTATTCGATCGACAAACTATTTGCTCAGGAAGTCTCTTGGGAAACGTTAAAACAGGGAGAGGAAAAGACGTTTACCGCTCCACTTAAAGGGTTGAAAAAGGGGAATTATAAGGTAGAGTTTTGGCTTACCACAGAAAGCGCAAAAATACATGAAACCGCTTTTTTTCAATTACTGCAAGATATCTAAAAAGGAAAAGAGGGAAGAGAACGAGAGGATGATTTC
>NZ_DFMZ01000007.1:12475-14435 GCF_002375825.1 Aneurinibacillus sp. UBA3580 | reverse complement strand
ATTTGCAAGCCAGCCGAACCGGACGTACCTTTGGCAGGCGGAAGAAAATATGTTGCAGTTTATTTCTTCTTACAAAAAGTGGCAGCAGGCTATAACGCGATAGACTTTTATCGTTGGAGCGGAATATGACCGTTCCCTTTTCTTTTTCAGGCAGTTTTTCGTTGTTGTACTGCCCATGTGTCTTTGCTAAACTTAATATGATATATGTCTATAAGGAAGAAGAAGCATGTATTCACAGCATCTTTGCATCAATTAGTAGAAGCAGGTGAACCAATTGTCGAAAGCAAACCAGCCTTCCATTGTTCTGGCGTCAGCTTCGGCCAGACGCAAAGAATTGTTGGCCGGGCTTGGCCTGACATTTACCGTGCAGCCGAGCGTTGCGAGCGAAGTCGTCGAGGAGCGGGTAGCTCCCGAAGAATTCGTGACCATTCTCGCACAGCGTAAAGCACGGGACGTGGCATTCTCGCTCGCGGACAATGAAGACGAGGCGTATCTTATCATCGGCTCCGACACCGTTGTGGTGCTCGATGGAGAGATACTGGGAAAACCCGAGCATGAAGAAGAAGCGTTTCGAATGCTGTCACGGCTTGCGGGCAGGACGCATACGGTATATACCGGATTGTGCGTAATCGATACGGCGACCGGTAGAGAGAAAGTGGGTTTTCGTGCGACAAATGTCACGATGCGAGAGCTTACGCCGGACCGTATCCGTCGTTATATCGCTACCGGCGAGCCGATGGATAAAGCGGGCGCATACGGCATTCAAGGATACGGAGCGACGCTCGTCTCCCACCTTGAGGGGGATTATTTCTCCGTAGTGGGTCTGCCGGTAGCATTAGTTAGTGACTTTCTGGAAGAATTTGGTGTAAAATTACTGTAGACGCCGGATCAGTGAAAAGGCGTCTATGGGGAGACACCATAAGCAGGGCAGCAAGAAGCACCCCGGATTTAAATGAAATGGGGGAGTCCATATGGACCAAAAGGATATGCTGTCTCAGAACTATTATCCGGCACTGAAGGAGATACCTGCGTCGGACAGACCGCGCGAGCGCATGATTCAAGCCGGACCGGGTGCGCTATCGAATGCGGAATTGCTTGCAATACTGCTGCGTACCGGGTCCACCGAAGAATCGGTGATGTCGCTTTCCTGTCGGGTATTGAACCAGGTGGGGGGCTTGCGTGGGTTGAAGTCTACTTCTTTCGAAGAACTGACTGCACTCAAAGGAATCGGGCCGGCCAAAGCACTGTTGATCATGGCAGGGCTTGAGCTGGGCAAGCGAATGAGCAGCGCGCTTCCTTCTGACAGAATTGCCATCCGTTCGCCAAAGGATGCGGCGGACATCATGATGGAAGAGATGCGCTATCATACGCAGGAGCACTTTGTCTGCTTATACCTCAATACGAAGAATCATATTATCGGTAGAGAAACGATCTTCATCGGAAGTTTGAACTCATCCATTGTCCATCCCCGCGAAGTGTACAAAGAAGCAATTCGCCGCAGCAGTGCCTCCGTGATATGCCTTCATAACCATCCGAGCGGAGACCCGGCGCCGAGCCGGGAAGATATCGATGTAACACGCCGCCTGCAGGAAGCGGGGCGCATTCTGGGCATCGAATTGCTCGATCACGTCATCATTGGGGATGGCCGATTTTACAGTTTGAAAGAGAAAGGGCATTTTGTATAATGCTATCCTTTTACTTATTGAAAAAGTACGCGGTTTCAGTATAATTTTATAGTTGTCGCAAGACTACATACGCGCTAATCATGAAGGGAGAAATTACACCAATGTTTGGTAGCTTTAATAGAGATATGGGTATTGACCTGGGTACGGCCAATACGCTTGTATATGCGAAGTCAAAAGGAATTGTTGTTCGGGAGCCGTCTGTAGTGGCGCTGCGCACAGACACGGGAAGTATTGAGGCAGTGGGAAATTCGGCCAAAAGCATGATCGGAAGAACG
>NZ_DFMZ01000007.1:7094-12370 GCF_002375825.1 Aneurinibacillus sp. UBA3580 | reverse complement strand
TCGGAAGAACGCCGGGCAATATTGTAGCCGTTCGTCCGATGAAAGACGGTGTTATCGCCGATTTTGAGACGACGGCGACAATGCTGCGTTATTTTATCGATCAGGCTCAGAAAAGCCGCGGCCTTTTCTCGCGCAAACCAAACGTCATGGTATGTGTTCCTTCCGGCATTACCGCGGTGGAAAAGCGTGCCGTAGAAGATGCTACAAAGCTTGCGGGCGCACGCGAAGCGTTTACGATTGAAGAGCCGTTTGCGGCTGCCATTGGTGCCGACCTTCCGGTATGGGAGCCTACGGGCAGCATGGTGGTGGATATCGGCGGCGGTACGACCGAGGTGGCCATTATTTCACTCGGCGGTATCGTGACAAGCAAATCCATTCGCGTTGCGGGCGACGAAATGGACGAAGCGATCATTCAATATATCAAGAAGAAATACAACCTTATGATTGGGGAGCGGACGGCGGAAGCCCTTAAGATGGAGATTGGATCTGCCATTCCGCCGGAACAGCCGGAAACTTTGGATATCCGCGGCCGCGATTTAATCTCCGGTTTGCCTAAAACCATTGAGATTACCGCGCAGGAGATTGCTGACGCGCTGAGTGAGACGGTGGAGAGCATTGTCGACGCAGTGAAGATTACGCTGGAGAAAAGTCCGCCGGAGCTGGCGGCCGATATTATGGATCGCGGCATTGTACTGACCGGCGGCGGCGCGCTGCTGCGCAACCTGGACAAGCTGTTGGCAGACGAGACAGGCATGCCGGTGCTGGTGGCGGAAAATGCGCTTGATTGTGTAGCGATTGGTACAGGACGCGCGCTGGAGAACTTGCACCTGTTTAAGTCCAAATCAGGCATCACGATGCGTTCTGGACGCAAGTAAGCGGGTGTTGAGGAGTGACCAATTTCTTTGGCAATAAGCGGTTAATCGCGATCTTAATCGGCTTGATTGTGCTGATTGCGGTTATGGGCGCTACATTGAAGGAGCGCCCTGTTCCTACTTGGCCGGAACGATTCGCGAAAGACTCGGTTTCTTTCGTACAGGGCATTCTGTACAAGCCGACCGTAATGGTCTCTGGTTTCTTCGACAACATTAAGCATATTTACAACATATATGAAGAGAATAAGGCGCTGAAATCACAGCTGGATCAGCATGCACAACTGCAAGTGGAAGCGGATGACTTGCGACGTGAGAATGAACGCCTCCGCTCCATGCTTGGCATTAAGGATACGAAGCTTAAAGGATACGAGAAGTATGCGGCGGACGTTATTGCACGGTCGCCGGACCGCTGGAATAATATGCTGACCATCAGCAAAGGAAAGAATGACGGCATTGAACCCGACATGGCCGTCATCTCGGCGCAGGGCGCATTAATCGGGCGTATACAGAGCGTGTCCGCTTTTTCTTCGCAGGTGGAGCTGTTGATGGATATCGAACAGGGGAACCACATTTCCGCCGCGATTCAGGGAAATCAGGCGATTTATGGCGTCATCGAGAGTTATGACCTGGAGAAGCATGAACTGATTATGCGTAAAATCCCGAAAACGAAAGATTTAAAAATTACGCCGGGGCAATACGTGACTACATCCGGAATGGGAGGCGTGATGCCGCCCGGGCTGGTCATCGGGCGCGTAAGCTCGGTAGGAGACGGTGATTACGGATTAACGCAGACTGCGCGTATTACCCCGCTTGCGAATTTCTACCAGATTGAGCAGGTATTTGTGGCGAAGCGCGATTTTGTGGTGGATCCGGCACCGGTACAGCAGCAGAAACAGAATGCGAAGAAGGGCGGCAAGTAAGAGAGCCGGAAGAAAGGCGGTACAAACGTAAGTGAAGATTGGCGCAATATCTGTAGTCATGTTTCTTTTATTTTTAATTGAAGGTACGATTGCCCAGGTATTCGCTCCGGAAGTGTGGGGACTTCCCTGGCTTATCATCCCGCGTTTTGTGCTGGTGGGGACGGTATTTATCGGCCTGTACGCCGGACGAAGGAAGGCCCTGTATTTCGGCCTTTTTTTCGGCCTCTTATACGATGTGGTGTACGCAGAAGTGATTGGTGTCTATGCATTTGCCATGGCGACGCTGGGATATCTGGCCGGGCTTACTTCCCGCTACTTCCATCAGAGTTGGTTCCTGGTACTCATTAACGTACTGGTGGTCGTTTTTGTGAATGAATGGCTTGTCTATGAGATATATCATTTGTTTAATATGGCGTATATGAATGCCCTGGCGTTATTATTTGAAGAAGCGATTCCGACCGTTATCTTCAATGCATTGTTCGCCATGCTGATTTTCCGCCCGATGAACAGGCTGCTGAACAAGTCCCGACTCGAGCAGGAGATTGCGTAGTTCTCATTCGGCAGGAAACCGTCACTCCATGGCGAATATTTAAGAATACGGGGTGGATCTTTGGCTATGGCAAAAGTAAAACAAAATGTAGTAATTAAAGGGACCAAAGAGGGCCTCGTCTTTCATCTGGACGACACATGTTCATTTGAGCAACTGCTTGAGGAACTGCGGGAGAAGATTGAGAAAAGCCACCAGCAGATTCTGACAGGCCCGGTGATTAGCATTGTAGTGAAGCTGGGGATGCGGTATGTATCCGCAAGTCAAGAACAGCAGATTCGTGAAATCTTGAAGCGGCGGGGCAATCTGGTCGTCAAGACGATTGAGTCGGACGTAATGTTAAAAGAAGAAGCGCTGCGCGACAAACTGGCCTCTCAAATGCGTGTCTATACGCGTACGGTGCGTTCAGGACAGGTCATTCGCCATGAAGGAGATTTACTGCTGCTTGGGGACATCAATTCGGGCGCACTTGTCATGTGTACAGGAAATATTTTTGTTCTCGGTTCGCTGCGCGGAACGGCGCATGCTGGCTGCGAAGGGAATAAGCAGTGTATCATCGCCGCGCATGAGATGCTTCCCACTCAGGTGCGTATCGCCGGCATTATCAATCCGGTGCCGGACGGCCAGGAATCGGAGGAGATGGCGCGAATGGGATTCGCATACATCGCCAACGGGCGCTTAGCGATTGAAAAAATGAATCAATTGCATAAAATCCGACCTGAACTGGGTCGGTTTGTCATATAGGGGGGGATCCTCGTGGGTGAAGCCGTTGTGGTTACGTCGGGAAAAGGCGGCGTCGGCAAAACGACGACGACTGCCAATATTGGAACAGCCTTGGCGCAGTTAGGCAAAAAAGTCTGCATGGTAGATACGGACATTGGACTTCGAAACCTTGATCTGGTGATGGGACTCGAAAACCGGATTATTTTCGATCTGGTGGATGTCATTGAAGGCAACTGCAAGCTTCATCAGGCTATGATAAAAGACAAGCGGTTTGATGACGCACTCTATTTGCTTCCGGCGGCGCAGACGAAGGACAAGTCGGCGGTTACGCCTGAACAGATGGAAGAGCTGATAAACCAATTGAAGACGGATTTTGACTTCGTGCTAATCGACTGTCCGGCCGGCATCGAGCAGGGGTTCAAGAATGCCGTTGCCGGTGCGGACAAAGCGATTGTAGTAACGACGCCGGAGATTTCTTCGATTCGTGACGCGGACCGTGTTATCGGTCTGCTGGAGCGGGAGGAGATGGAGGCAATGTATCTGGTAGTCAACAGGATTCGTCCGCACATGACACGCACGGGTGATATGCTCGATGTCGATGATGTAGTCGCCATGCTATCTGTCGATCCGATTGGCTACGTACCGGATGATGAAGAGGTCATTAAGCATTTGAATTTAAAGGAACCGGTTGCGATGAATCATGAAGCGAAAGCCGGAATTGCGTATCGTAATATCGCGCGCCGCATTCTGGGCGATTCGGTACCGTTTTTAAATATGGAAGAGCCGGAAGGGTTTTTTAAGAAAGTGAAGCGGTTATTCGGCATCAGATAATACGCGGTGCGGACACGGCATCGGGGGATAGAGCATGGATTTTGAAAAAAAGTATATACGGAATTTGGATTGGCTTTTGATTTTGCTCCTTATGTGCCTTGGAATCTTTAGTTTTATCGGAATTTCCGGGGCGACAGCGACGGCCAATTATGAATGGAAGCAGGTCATCTGGTACGCTTTCGGATTTACGATCCTGGCGAGTGTGCTGCTGTTCGATTACAACAGCTTTAGCAACCTGGCTTATGTGCTGTACGGCATCGGGATGGTGCTGATTATCGGCGTACTGTTCATGCCGGCTAAAAGCGGCGCGCACAGTTGGTATCAGCTTGGGATCGTTGATTTTCAGCCGTCAGAGTTAATGAAGATTTTTACGATCATTGCCGTTGCCAGGTATATCTCCAAGAAAGATGAGAAGGAAGAGCCGATTGATAACCTAAAAGCGATGTTTCCGATCTTTCTCCTGATTGGTGTGCCGCTGATATTAATTTTAATCCAGCCGGATTTGGGAACATCGCTTGTATTTACGGGAATTATGTTCAGTATGCTGCTCGTGGCGGGAGTTCCCATGCGCTACTTTGCAATGCTGGGCATCGTCGGTGCCATTTTCATCTCATCATTGGCGTATGTTTTTATGTTTCACAAGCAGTTCTTCTTTGAGCATATTATGCATGAATACCAGTGGATGCGGATTGAGTCGTGGTTGAAGCCGGAGGCATATCCGAAGGAAGGCTACCAGCTGATGCAGTCACTGACGGCAATCGGCTCAGGTCAACTGCTCGGCAAAGGCATTAACCAGGGCACGCAGGCGCGGAACGGTTGGGTGCCGGTCGGAGAGAGCGACTTCGTGTTTACGGTCATCGCGGAAGAGCTTGGCTTTATCGGATCGAGCATCTTGATTTTTATTTATTTCTTCTTCATCTACCGTATGGTTCGGATTGCGATGGAGGCCAAGGATACGTTCGGTATGTATGTAATTGCCGGCGTGATCGGTATGTATGTGTTTCAGATATTCGAAAACATCGGTATGACGATTCAATTGATGCCGATTACGGGCATTCCGCTCCCGTTTATCAGCTATGGGGGAAGCTCGCTTGTTACCAACTTCTTTGTCATGGGTATTGTGTTGAATATCGGGATGCGACGGAAAAAATTGATGTTTGAATGATGGAGAGCAGGAAGATGTGTCGTTCTTTGCTTGCGAGAGCAAAGGACGACATATTTTTTTACGGGATAGGAAAGTATATCAACCGGAGTTTCATCCCGGCGGTCTACCCTTCCTCTCTTGTTCATACACTTGTACAAAAGGACAAGGAAACGAGGAGTGAGGAAGCGATGGCATATTTCGATACGGACGGAATCAAACGCCGCCGGGAAGAGCGGGTT
>NZ_DFMZ01000007.1:0-6982 GCF_002375825.1 Aneurinibacillus sp. UBA3580 | reverse complement strand
TGCGCCGGCTACGTGAACAAATGGAGGACAACTATTCCTCCTATTTTTTCGATGAGAGAGAAGAATTGCCGCCTGTCTATTCCGAACCGTTCTACGCTGAGAGAGAAGAGCCGTGGCACCGGGTTGAGTACAGAGAGCGGGAGCGGGCACAGAAATCCCGGACTTCATCCGGATCTTTCTCTGGACCGATGAAGCGGAGAGACAAATTGTTTATAAAAATCATCGCTTCTTTTTTTCTGTTGAGCTTGGCTTATGTCATTAACCATGTATCATTTCCGGGATCGGAAAAGTACCGTACAGTGATGAATGAGGTCATGGACCGTTCGTATAATTTCGCTGGCCTTTCGGCTTGGTATGAGAAAAAATTCGGCGCGGTGCCGACACTATTGCCGACCCTGGGCACGATGGGCAGCGAGGCCAAACCGGTGCTGCAGGCGCAGAGCATGCTCTTGAAAGCGCCTGCGGCGGGTAAGGTGACGCAAACGTTTGCCGAGCAGGGGACTGGCGTATACTTTATACCGAAGGATGCGACGATTCGTGCGGTGGACCAGGGATGGGTAACATTCGCCGGACAAAAAGAAGGATTCGGCAATACGGTCATCATCCAACATGCAAAAGGAATGGAGACATGGTATGCAGGCCTGGACACGCTGGAAGTGAAGCCAAATGACTGGGTGGAAGTCCAGCGGGCCATCGGCAAAGCACAGACGGAAGGGCAGACGCTGAAGTCCGTATATTTCGCCGTGAAGAAGAACGAGCAGTTTGTTGATCCGCAGGGCGTGGTTCGTTTTGAATAATATGAAGCTGCATGTTCATCCGTTGTTTTGGTTCATGATGTTAGGTGCCCTGCTGGTCGGGCAATTCATTCAAGTCATCACTTTATTTGTCATTGTCCTCCTGCATGAGCTCGGTCATGTGACAGCGGCACGCTGGTATGGCTGGCGGGTGAGAAAGATTGAACTGCTTCCATTCGGCGGGGTGGCGGAAATCGACGAATGGGGAAATACGGAGCCCCGTACGGAGATTGTGGTAGCGCTGGCCGGGCCGATGGTAAACGCGATTCTGATCGCAATCGGCTGGTCCTTTCAGAAGCTAGGAATATGGTCGTCTGCATGGACGGCTTTTTTTGTGTACAGTAATCTTGTCATCGGCGGGTTTAACCTGCTTCCTGTCTGGCCGCTGGACGGCGGACGGGTGCTGCAGACGGTATTCAGCCTTTTTCTGCCGTATCGCCAGGCGATGCTGTTGTCAATGTATACGAGTTTGGCAGGAGCAACAGGTTTGTTGGCCTGGAGTCTTTCGTTTGAGCCGACGCCGCACTTGAACGGGCTGGCGGTGTCGTTTTATCTGCTGTTTGGCGCCATTCTTGCGTACCGGAAGCGGCATTATCAGTTTCTCCGGTTTTTGCTTGCACGGCAGGCCTGCCTGGAGCTTCGGCATTCGGCGTGGGAAGAGCGCCTCGTATTCGTCCCGCCCTCTCTTTCACTTGCACAGGCCGTGAATCAACTGAAGCGGAACCGTTATCATCTGTTTATTGTAAAAAGAAGAACGCTTCCGAGCGCCATGTTTTCAGAGAAGACGCTGCTGGAGTATTATTTCTCAGGGGCACGGCGGCATTGTAAAGTGGAAGAGTTGCTGCAATAACAGTAAAATGGAGGGAAGATAAGGGGGAATCCTATTGAAAAAGATTATTGTCAATGCCATGGGCCGTGAAGCGCGCGTCGCCGTGCTGGAAAGCGGTCGTTTGGTTGAATTATATATCGAACGTCCGGAAGAGAGCCGCATTGTCGGAAACATATACAAAGGAAGAGTCGAGAATGTGCTTCCCGGAATGCAGGCCGCATTCGTCGATATCGGCATGGACAAGAACGCATTTTTATATGTGGACGATTGTTTGCCTCCGGACATCGAAAAAACGAAGAAGCGAAAGCCTTCCATAAACGAGCTGATTACCAAAGGACAGGAAATAACGGTACAGGTCAGCAAAGAAGCCTTCGGGACAAAGGGGGCGCGTGTAACAACACAAGTCTCACTGCCAGGACGCTATATCGTCTATCTGCCGAATGTATCATATATCGGCGTCTCTCGCCGCATCCAGCAGGAGAAAGAGCGGGAGCGCCTCCGCTCGGTTGTCCGCGGCATTCTTAAGCCGGAGGAAGGCGTCATTCTGCGTACGCTGGCCGAAGGCGTTACGCAGAAGGAACTTGCGGCGGATATCTTATTTTTGCGTGCGCGCTGGGAACAGGTGCAAAACGATAAAAAGCATACACGTCCACCTTCGCTCATCTATCAGGATCTTGATCTTGTCTCCCGTGTCGTCCGCGATTTTGTCAGCGAGGACATTGAAGAAGTTATCATCGACAGTCGTTTACGCTATGCGGAAGTGTGCTCCCTGCTCGGACGTTATCAGCCGGAGCTCGAAGAAAAAATTCAACTGTATACGGGGCGGGAAGAGATTTTTGCCCATTATGACCTTGATGGAGAGATTGAGCGGGCCCTCCGCCGGAAAGTTTGGCTAAAGAGCGGTGGTTACCTGGTTATTGACCAGACGGAAGCGATGACCGTGTTTGATGTGAATACAGGTAAGTTTACTGGTACCCATGATCTGGAAGAAACTGTGGTCAAGACGAACCTGGAAGCCTGCCGCGAAATTGCGCGCCAGCTCCGCCTGCGCAATGTCGGCGGGATTATTATTATTGACTTTATCGACATGGCCAAGCAGGAGCATCGAGTGCAAGTGCATAAATGCATGGAGGCGGAGCTCCGCAAGGATAAAACGAAAACGCATCTTCTTGGCTTTACGCAACTCGGACTTCTTGAGATGACGCGTAAAAAAGAGCGGCACAACCTCTCTGATATGCTGCAGCGTACCTGTCCGTGCTGTGAAGGAAAAGGCCGGATTCTCGCCGAAGAAACGTTGCTTGGCATACTGGAGCGCGAACTTATTGCCTATAGTCAGGATGATCGCATATCCGCTGTGTTGGTGGAGATGCATCCACACACGGTACGTTATTTTAACGAACACGGATATCTGAATGAGTTGGAGGATAGTACAGGCTTTGTCGTCTATTTGAAAGAAAATCCGATGCTGGACGAGCAGCGGTACCAAATTACATTTATGGGAAGCGAAGAAGAGGTACAGGCGCGTGTCCAGAGATAATGATTGCTTTTAAGGGAAGAATGTGATAATCTATTTTTTGTTGACTAGTGTGCTTGACACCTCAAGCAGACTACAACCGCTCGATGAAGGTTATAAAGTCGGTCAGGCGGCCGCACCGGGTATCGGCGAGTCTTAGTATATGGAGGAGGTGCAACGAATGTACGCAATTATCGAAACTGGTGGTAAGCAATACAAAGTGGAGAAAGGCACAGAACTGTACATCGAAAAGCTGGCAAACGCTGAAGGTGACACAGTAACTTTTGACCGTGTACTGCTCGTATCTGGTGAGGACGGTGTAAAAATGGGCGCTCCTGTAGTAGAAGGTGCGACTGTTACCGCGAAAGTGGAACGTCACGGTAAAGGCAAGAAAATTATCGTGTACAAATACAAAGCAAAGAAAAACTACCGTCGTAAGCAGGGTCACCGTCAACCTTATACGAAGGTTGTTATCGACGCCATCAATGCATAATGATTACGGTGCAAGTAAAGAGGCGCTCTGACGGGACGATCGAGAAGATTACGATCAGTGGACATGCCGGATCGGCTGATTATGGCCGGGATCTGGTGTGTGCCGCGGTGTCTGCCATCTCGCTAGGGACCGTTAACGCCGTTGAATTGTTATTGAACGTCGGGCTGCCGGCCAGACAGGGCGACAGCGGGTTTCTCGAAGTGAAAGTACCGGACGATTATGCGCCGGAGCTTGCGGAGAAAGTGCAGTTACTGCTCGAAGGCATGATTGCCTCGCTGTATTCGGTAGCCGTAAGTCATGACAAGTATGTTCGGATTGCCGACAAATTGAAATATTGAGGAGGTGGCACTCATGTTAAGAATGGACCTTCAATTCTTCGCCTCGAAAAAAGGGGTAGGTAGCACGAAGAACGGCCGCGACTCCATCTCGAAGCGTCTTGGCGCGAAACGTGGAGATGGCCAATTCGTAAAAGCGGGTAATATCCTGTACCGTCAACGCGGTACGAAGATCTATCCGGGTGCAAACGTAGGCCGTGGTGGCGACGACACATTGTTCGCGCTGTCTGACGGTATCGTACGCTTCAAGCGTCTGGGCCGCGACCGCAAACAAGTGGTTGTTGAACCGGTAGCAAGCAAAGCTTAATACGTGAGCGAATAAAAAGACCGTTGACGCCAGTCAATGGTCTTTTTTCACGGATAGGAAAGTAGATGCCGATTTCGTATGAAATCAACATCTACTTTCCCTCCATTCGTAAGCGGGAAAAAACTCGCGAGTTTTTCTTACTTTTCTCTTTTGCTTTTCGTTTTTTTGTCTATGGGTTTGTGCACACTAAGGCAAAAACCAAAGGAGTGTTTGCCTGTGTTTCGCAAAAACGGAGCCGATACGCTGATTGATTTGCTGATTGAGTGGGGCGTGGACCATGTGTATGGAATGCCTGGTGATTCGATAAACGCTATCATTGAGGCGCTGCGCAAGAGGAAAGATAAAATTCGCTTTATCCAGGTACGGCATGAAGAAGCCGGGGCTCTGGCGGCCGCGGCGTATGCTAAATTGACTGGAAAACTCGGTGTCTGCCTGGGTGTGGCGGGTCCTGGTGCCATTCATTTGCTGAACGGATTGTATGACGCCAAACTGGATCATGCGCCCGTACTGGCGATTGCCGGGCAGGTCGATACGGCAGTAATGGGGCTTGATTATTTTCAAGAAGTGAATCTAAGCCGCTTGTTTGATGATGTGGCGGTGTATAATCAGATGGTTGTTTCACCTGTACAGTTGCCCGCTGTGGTTAATCAAGCAATTCGTACGGCATATGTCGAGAAGGGTGTCGCTGTACTGGCGTTTCCCGGCAACGTGACGAATATGGAGATGAACAAGGGTACGCCCTATACCTCTCCCCAGATAGCAAGGGGAAAGGTACAGCCGCTGGATCACGATATGGATGCGGTCTGTGCCGCACTGAATCAAATGGATAAAAATATTGTTATTTTAGCTGGTAAAGGTGCACGGGGAGCAAGAGAGGAACTGCTTACCCTTGCCGAAAAGCTCGGCGCTCCCATCGTACTTACGCTTCCGGCTAAAGGCGTCATTCCGGACAGGCATCCGTACTGCCTGGGCGGTCTTGGACTGCTTGGCACAAGGGCGGCATACACTGCAATGCAGGAGGCAGATATTTTGTTTATGATTGGCACTTCCTATCCGTTTACTGTCTATCTCCCGGAGCGTGCGTTTACGATTCAATTGGACGTGGATGCACGGCAAATCGGCAAACGATATGCGGTGGATGTCGGGATTGTCGGCGAAGCGAAATCGACGCTTGCACAGCTGAATGAGCGCGTGGCATACCATGAGAGCCGCGAGTTTCTGGCGCGCTGCAAAGCGAATATGGATAAATGGTGGGATAAAATGGAAAGTCTGGAAGAGGCAGAGCATCCGAAGATTCTTCCGGAATATGTGGCGCGGGCGATGGAGGAGATGGCGGAGGAGAATGCTGTGCTGTCGTGCGATGTCGGCAATGTTACCGTTTGGGCCGCACGGCATTTTCGCTGCACCAACCAGCACTTTATTCTATCCAGCTGGCTGGCTACGCTTGGCTGCGGTCTGCCAGGTGCCATTGCGGCGCAAATCGCCTATCCCGAGCGGCAGGTGTTTGCCTTATGCGGTGACGGCGGTTTTGGTATGATGATGGCCGATTTCGTCACCGCGGTCAAGTATGATTTGCCCATCATCGTCGTCGTATTCAATAACCAGAAAATCGCCATGATTAAGTTTGAACAAGAAGTGCTCGGCAATCTTGAATATGGTACCGGTCTGCATAATCCAAACTTTGCTGCCTATGCAGAAGCGTGCGGTGCGATGGGATTGCGCGTCGAGAGGAAGGAAGATGTGCTTCCGGCATTGCGCAAAGCCGCAGCCGCCAAGCGTCCCTGCATTATCGATGTGCTAGTGGAAGCCGATGAGCTGCCGCAGCCTCCGAATGTAATGGTGGAGCAGGCGATCGGATACGCCAAGCATCTGGCGAAAGAGCTGCTGGAGGAAGGAAAAGTCTCGCTTCCGCCCATTCTTCGTTTATAGAAAAGCGAATGTTTTTCTTTGCACCGCTCGTGCCACGCCGCTGGCCGAATATGGTAAAATGATGAGAGAAGCCATAATAAAGGGAGCGAAGCCGTATGAAGGAGTTAATCGAAGTTATTAATCACCAACGGCACGACTGGCTTAACCATATTCAGGTTCTGCTCGGGTACTTAAAGCTTGAGAAATATGACATGTGCGAGGAATACATACGCAAAATCATTACGGATGCCAATCGGGACACGTTGGTGTCCCGGCTGGAATATCCGCCGCTTGTCGCCTATTTATTGTCGTTTAACGCATTACATAATAACGTATGTATTGAGGTGGAAATTCCGGCTTCCTTCTCACTTCTATCGTTTGAAGAGGGGCCAAAGCTGGGAGATTTCATTCTTTCGGTGGTAAAGTTATACCAGCAGCACGCGCTCTATAATAACGGAGAAAGCAATACGTTTCTTCTTACGTTGCATCGCGAAGAAGGAATGCTACGGATGGTGGCTGATTTTGCCGGCGAGCTGGACGCTCGGGAAATCGAGCCTAAGCTTATGCAGGCAAAAGTCCAGGCGGAAGAGTGGGGGGGCAAGGTGCTGCTCGCACCTCATACGGCTTCGGAGTCGGTACTGGAATGTCTGTTTCCTCTATAAAACAGTATGGCCGTCCCTGCTGCAAGCTCTGACATGAAAACAGAAAGTAGGCATGGCTGTTCAGCCGCAACCCCGACATGAAAATCATGGGAAGGGCGGCTGACTTTTGTGGTGCGAAGGAAAAGAGAGGAAAGAATGAGG
>NZ_DFMZ01000125.1:5378-5653 GCF_002375825.1 Aneurinibacillus sp. UBA3580 | reverse complement strand
TAACTGCCCGATTACCGGACGCTCTTCTGCGGACAGCTTGCCCATGCCCCGCAGAATTTCCGTCAACAACCCTTTCTTGCCAAGATATTTTACGCGCAGTTCCTGCACCTGCGCGGTCCGCTCGATTTTTTCCAATTCCTCAAGCGCTTCCGCTTTCAATGCTTCCAATCTTTCGCGCACTGTATAACCCTCCTTAATAAATTTTGGTAAAAAAGAAAGAGAAAGAAAAGAACGAGGGGATGAATTCAATGCGGAAAAAGGCGAACGTCTTTTTC
>NZ_DFMZ01000125.1:0-5290 GCF_002375825.1 Aneurinibacillus sp. UBA3580 | reverse complement strand
GGAAAAAGGCGAACGTCTTTTTCTTCACCTGAACCTTTTTCCCTTCTGCCCCTCCTTCTTTCCTCATGATTTTCACAGCAAAAAACCTCTCGCCCGGTAAGGGGCGAGAGGTCGCGGTACCACCCTTGTTCGAAAGCAGGCAAACTCCTGCTTCCATCTTACAGCCTGATAACGGAAAAATTCCGTGTCCCCCTACTTTTGCGTTCAGGGGCCGGCTCAGGAGTGAATTCGGTGAACGAACTGTCTCGAAGATGCTTTCAGTCACGGCATCTCCTCCCTGGGAGCGTCCCTTTCACGTACTTGTCTCCGTCTGTGCCTTTGTCAATATAGCGCTATGTAAATCAGGTCATTTGATGATAGATTATATAGCATACAAAGAAAATGCGCAAGTGTGCAAAAATTACACTTGCGTATTTTTTCCTACCTTTGCAGTGAATTATGGCATATACTAACAATAGGACATTTTTACCTGTGTTATTAATACTGCTAAAGGAGAAACGCATGAGCCGATTAGACACCATTCTGTATGACAAGAAGTTCACCTGTACTCACTGCGGATACAAGTTCACCAGCAAAAAAACACGGCTGCGCCGCAGCCATCCGTATAAGCGTGACCCTGATTTCTGCGAGCATTACGAAGACCATGCCGAAAATCCGATTCTGTATCATGTCGTTGTGTGTCCGCAGTGCGGATATTCCTTCAATGACCAATTCCGCAAAGAAGTACCTCCACAGCTGGAGCAGCTTATCGAAGAGAAAATCACGGCAAACTGGACAAAAAAGGACTATACCGGCATCCGCAGCATCCCGGAAGCCATAGCCACTTATAAACTGGCAATCTTCGCGGCCAATATCAGACGGGAACCCCACTGCGTACTGGCCGGTCTGTGCCTGCGTCTCGCCTGGTTATACCGATACCAAAAGAAAAAAGAACACGAAAAACGCTTTTTGGAACTGGCACTCAAAGAATATGAGGCTTCCTATGAACAAGGAGATTATATGCGCGCTGGCATGTCGGAAATTAAGCTTACCTATCTTATCGGCGAGCTGCACCGCCAGCTCGGAGATTATAATAAAGCACTGCGCTTTTTCTCTAAAGTTATCGAGCATCCGCTTAAAGCCAATGAACCTCAGATGGTGCGTGCCGCTCGCGATCAATGGCAAAACATGCGCGAGGACATGAAACGGCAGCGGGAAGAAGCCGAAAAGAAAGATATCGAAAAAAAATAGGGCAGTGTACCTATCTCATACGCTGCCTTACTGCCTCATACATCATAATGGAACCCGCAATCGCTGCATTCAGAGATTCGGCGCGTCCGTGAATTGGAATAATAACATTCTGGTCGGTAAGCGCCAATACTTCATCGGAAATGCCGCTTCCTTCATTTCCGATAACCAATGCCGTCGCGCCTGTATAAGAAACATCCGTATATGGTCTGGATTCCTGCAGGCTTGTTCCGATAATACGCAACTGGGGCTGCTGCTGCTTCGACCGTCTGATGAATTCAGGTATATTTTCCTGCCAGATCGGCAGATGGAACAGCGAGCCCATTGTGGAGCGAAGGGTTTTACTATTGTATAAGTCCGCACTGCCATCTCCGATAACGACTCCGTCGAAGCCGGCCGCATCCGCCGTACGAATCAGCGTTCCGACATTGCCCGGGTCCTGCAGTCGATCAAGCACGAGCAGCAGGCAGTCCTCCGGCAATGCTTCAGGACGTCTCTCCCCCTTTTCCGCTACAGCCAGCATACCTTGAGGCGTTTTAGTTTCCGCTATCTTTTCCAGCACAGGCCGGCTCACCTGAATCAAGTCAGTGCTTCCGTGCGCCCGCAGGTATGTGTTCAACCATTCCGGCACGTTCGCTTCTTCTTCCAGCAACACCGCTTCCAGTATAATGCCTGCCCGGCATGCTTCCTCCACAATATGCGGACCTTCCAGCAGGAAACGTCCTGTCTTCTCCCGCTCTTTGCGGGTGTGCAGCTTTGCCCACCCTTTTACGCGCGGATTCTGCACCGAGATAATCGTTTCCATCCGTATACTCCTTACTCATCTATTCTGTCTGTCAAGATTCTTCCTCGAATTTCTTCAAATCGTCATTATGTCCGATTACGATAAGAATATCCCCTTCATGAATTGTATCCGAAGGATTCGGGGCAATATTGAATGAATTGCCGCTCTTAATCGCCATAACGTTAACGCCGAAGCGGGCCCGAACGTCCAGCTCCATAAGATTCTTGCCATCCATAGCCTCAGATGCCGCTACCTCGGCGATACTGTATTCTTCCGCCAGTTCAACGAAGTCAAGCACGTTTGGCGAGACCAGGTTATGGGCGACGCGCAGACCCATGTCGCGTTCCGGAAATACGACGCGGTCAGCACCCACCTTGTAGAGCACTTGTCCATGCCGTTCATTCTGCGCTTTGGCTACAATCATCTTTACGCCCATCTCTTTTAGAATAAGCGTTGTTAGAATACTGGCCTGAATATCCGCACCAATCGCCACGACTACAACATCGAAATTTCGGATACCCACTTCGCGGAGCGCCTGTTCATCCGTCGAGTCCGCCTGTACCGCATGCGTGGCAATATTG
Organism: Aneurinibacillus sp. UBA3580; assembly: GCF_002375825.1. Lineage (NCBI taxonomy): Bacteria > Bacillati > Bacillota > Bacilli > Caryophanales > Paenibacillaceae > Aneurinibacillus > Aneurinibacillus sp. UBA3580. Next base: position 2,698 of record NZ_DFMZ01000125.1, on the reverse strand, counting down.
ATATGATCCTGGATACGTTCCTCGTTTTCGTCAAGAACCATGACATCGTATCCCATATTATAAAGCGCCTGCGCCACACTGGCGCCGAAACGGCCCATACCGATGACCGCATAAGATTGACCTGCCATGCATTTCCACCCCTTTACAAATCCGCTTTTTATTATACCACTCTCTTTCTAGTCTTTTCGATAGGGATGAAAATAAATCATTCCGGTGAAACTATGGTACGAAGCCATTTGGTTATTAGGTGAAGGAGCGTGGAGCAAATGAACATTTCCAACCTTGATTTGCGTGCGGCGATCATGCAAAACATGCAGGGTTCATCTAAAGAAGATGTACGCCATACAATTGTGGACGCTATCACCAGCGGTGAGGAAAAAACGCTGCCCGGCCTGGGCGTTCTGTTCGAATTGCTGTGGCGGGAAGCTAACGATCAAGAGAAAAACAAAATGGTCGATTGTATCTACAATCAAGTTCAATGAGGTAGAAGCAGAGCGGAATAGTAAAAACTCCCGGATAAATGAACTCCGGGAGTTTTCATTTGTTTCTTTATTAATATTCGCCGCGCTTAATTTTGGCGACAGTGTCTTCGTCGAGCTTTTTAATCGTTTCAGTGATAAGTTTAACTGCATTGTCAATATCGTCACGATGCAGGATGGCAGCGTGGCTATGGATGTAGCGGGTGGCGATGCCGATAACGATGGACGGTACGCCTTTGCCGTTCAAATGCATACGCCCTGCATCGGTGCCGCCGCGCGCCATTACGTCATACTGGAACGGAATATTATGCTCTTCCGCCGTCTCCACCACCAGTTTGCGCAGGCCGGGATGGCCAATCATGGACGCATCATACAGCAGAATCTGCGGTCCCTCCCCGATTTTGGACATGGCATCCCCTTCCTTGACGCCCGGAGTATCGCCGGCAATTCCCACATCTACGGCGAACGCAATATCCGGATCGATCGCGAACACGGATGTTTGTGCACCGCGCAGGCCCACTTCCTCCTGTACCGTACCCACGCCGTAAACGGTATTCGGATGATCAACGCCTTTTAGTTCCTGCAGTGTCTGAATAGCCATGGCGATACCGACACGGTTATCCCAGGCCTTCGCCATCATGATTTTCGGATTGGTCATGATCGTGAACGGACAAATCGGCACAACCGTATCGCCCGGGCGTACTCCGTATTCTTCGGCCTGCTCCTTGCTGGAAGCTCCGATATCAATGAACATATCCTTTATATCAACCGGCTTCTTGCGTGCTTCAGGCGACAGGATATGCGGAGGTACGGAGCCGATAACCCCTTCGATGACTCCGTTTCGTGTCTGCACGGCGACGCGCTGCGCCAGCATCACCTGTTCCCACCAACCGCCAAGCGGCTGGAATTTCAGAAATCCTTTGTCCGTAATCATGGTTACCATAAAGCCCACTTCATCCAGGTGGCCGGCCACCATAATCTTCGGTCCCTTGTTCCCTTTGCGCGCCAGCAAGCTTCCCAGATTGTCGGTCGTCACCTCGTCGGCGTACGGCTCTATGTACTTGCGCATAACTTCGCGCACCTGGCGCTCATGACCCGGAACACCGGGGGTTTCGGTCAGCTCTTTGTACATCTGCAATGTCTTATCTTCCATAATGATTCCTCCCGTGTTGTTCTATACAGAATATAGAATGCCAAGCTTTACCTTTCCTATCCATATTATCGCATACTTTATACACATACTAAAACAAAAAGGAGGGCTTGAAGTGGCAAAACGTGTCATTCTTAACCTTTTATATAAAGCGGTTATGTTTCCAGGCGTTCTTTATTTACTGTCGATGCTCTTTCCCCGACAGCTTACATTCGGAAGTGTGAATCACTGGCTTGATGTAAGCCTGCTACTGATAATCATCGGCCTGCTTGCCGATGAAGCGGTACTCGGCATGTACGGGATTTACCTCGCCACGCTTCAGGGAGCGCTCGCTATTGTCGCTATCGTCTACATGTCCGGTTGGCTGTTCCCCGAAAGTCAGATTACGCTGCCCGGCGGCATCCTAGCGGGTACTGCTTTAGGAATGGTAGAATTTATCATGCATCGTTATATTCGTGCGAACCAGAAAAAACATAAACTGCATTCTCCTTAATAGGCTCACAAAACACATAATTGACAATTCCCTTTTCCTAGACAAGCTTTATAAAATATTTCTACAAAACATGAATAATTTACAAGTATTCGTGATAGTTATGAAATATACACAACGATTATCTCACATCTCCTGAGTAAGGACCGTCTCTGGCCAAACCAAAAGGAAAAGAGGGATTTGCATGAACACTCTGTTGCGAATTGCACTCGCTTTGGTGATTATTGGCGCGATTAACTGGGGACTTATAGGCTTCTTTCAATTTGACTTAATCGCCGCGATTTTCGGCGGTCAGAACGCATTGCTCTCCCGCATTGTCTATGCACTGATCGGTTTGAGCGGCCTGTATACCATTACATTGTTCTGTGCACCTAAAAAAGCGCGGACATAAGCGAATCTTAAGAAAAGAGAATAGTTTTGTAATGAGAAAAACTCGCGGGCGTTGCCGCTCGTCCTTTTTCCTCAAAGAAGCCAAACAGCCGCTTTTTGTCGCTACGGTCGGACCGGCAAAACATCCGGGTTGTTCAGGGATGGAGACAGTTGCCGGTCTTTCTCGCCCTCCGCGTCACACGCTCCACA
>NZ_DFMZ01000123.1:0-15931 GCF_002375825.1 Aneurinibacillus sp. UBA3580 | reverse complement strand
AGCAGAAGTGCGGCTGTTTTCTTGTATGCCATGCTTCTCCCTCTTTCTTGTAATCTTGTATTTCACAATGCATAAGAAAAACTCGCGGGCGTTGCCGGTCTTTCCCTAAAAAAACCGTCTTCCTACTTATTATGTCGGAAGACGGCCCGGTATAATCTATGATTTTGGAAAAAAAGAAGATTAATGACCACCTAGATAGGCCATTCTTACCTGATCGCTTGCGTTTAGCTCGTCGGCTGTTCCGGAAAGGACGACACGCCCGGTTTCGATAACATAAGCCCGGTCAGCGATGGATAAAGCCATGTTGGCGTTTTGCTCAACGAGCAAAATCGTTGTGCCCGTTTCATTAATCTCTTCGATAATACGGAAGATCGTTTTAACAAGCAGCGGAGACAACCCCATCGAAGGTTCATCCAGCAGCAACAGCCTGGGCCGTGCCATCAGCGCCCTTCCCATCGCCAGCATTTGCTGCTCCCCGCCGGACAATGTACCCGAAAGCTGTTTGCGGCGCTCCAACAGACGCGGGAACAGCTCGTATACCTTCTCAAAATCCTGGCGGATACCGTCTTTGTCATTACGAAGAAATGCACCTAGCTCCAAGTTTTCTTCCACCGTCATATTTGCGAATACGCGGCGGCCTTCCGGCACATGAGAGATTCCCTGTTTTACAATCGTCTGCGCCGGTTTGCCTGCAATCGATTGATTCAGATACATGATTTCCCCTTGCTTCGGTTTCAGAAGGCCGGAAATCGCTTTGAGGAGCGTACTTTTTCCGGCGCCGTTCGCCCCGATGAGCGTTACGATTTCGCCCTGATTAATCTCAAGCGAGACACCTTTCAGCGCCTGGATGTTACCGTAATATACATTGATTTCGTCTACTTTTAGCATCAAGAAACCTCCTCGCCGAGATACGCTTCGATAACCTTCGGATTGTTTCGGATCTCCTCCGGCGAGCCTTGTGCGATTAATTGTCCGTGATCGAGCACGTAGATTCGCTCGCATACCCCCATGACCAGCGGCATATCATGCTCGATCAGCAGAATGGTCAGATGAAACTCTTTGCGAATAAATGCGATCAATTCCATAAGCTCCCGCGTTTCCTGCGGATTCATCCCCGCCGCCGGCTCGTCCAGCAGCAGAAGCTTTGGATGCGCCGCCAATGCACGGGCAATCTCAAGCCGGCGCTGCTGACCGTACGGCAGGTTCTTGGCCATTTCATATCTTAGACCATCCAGCTTAAAGATTTTAAGAAATTCGATTGCCTTTTCTTCCATTTCTTTCTCGCCCGAGAAATGGGACGGCAGGCGGAGAATAGAGCTTAAAATCGAATGCCTGGCCAGCGAATGGTACGCGACCTTTACATTATCAAGCACGGACAATTCGCCGAACAGCCGGATGTTCTGAAAAGTTCGGCTGATGCCTTTTCGGGTAATCTGGTAAGGAGCGAGTCCGTTCAGTCTCTCTCCGTTCAGCATAATCTGGCCTTCCGTCGGCACATACACCCCGGTAAGCAGATTAAAAAACGTAGTCTTGCCCGCCCCGTTCGGGCCGATCAGGCCTACGAGCTCTCCTTGATGCAATTCAGCATTAACGCCGGAGACGGCTTTCAATCCCCCGAATTGAATGCCGACATTGTCTACTTTAAGCAGCGGTGTGTTTGCCATCCGACTCTCCTCCTTCAATGCCCTGACGTTTCTTCGTAAAGAACTGGGTAATCTCTTTCGTACCCATCAACCCCTTCGGACGGTATATCATCATCACTACAAGCACAAGGCTGTAAATGATCATCCGTGTTTCCGGATAATCCTGAAGGAAGGCGGAGACAATCGTTAGAAGTATCGCGGCGATGACTGCGCCCGACATACTTCCCAGACCGCCCAATACAACGAAGATTAGAATGTCAAACGACTTCAGAAAACCGAAGTTGGTCGGCTGGATAATGTAGAAGTTATGTGCGTATAGGCCGCCCGCTATTCCTGCGAAGAACGATCCGATTACAAACGCGGCTACTTTGTAATACGTCGTGTTAATCCCCATCGCATCGGCAGCAATCTCATTCTCACGAATGGAGATGCAGGCCCGGCCATGGGTGGAATTTGTAAAGTTTACGATAACAATAATCGTCACCAGCAAGCAGGCAAATACCCATGTCCAATCTGTCAGGTGGGATACCTGCATGCCGCTTGCACCGCCGACATAGTCAACATTCAGCAGAAAAATCCGTACAATTTCCCCGAATCCGAGCGTGGCAATCGCCAGGTAGTCACCTTTTAAGCGAAGGCTCGGAATCCCGATAATCAGCCCTGCCACTGCAGCGGCAAGCCCGCCCACCAGTAGAGCGACGCCAAACGGCATCTGCAACTTCATCGTAAAAATAGCGGATGCATACGCTCCGACCGCAAGAAATCCGGCGTGTCCGATTGAGAATTGACCTGTAATCCCGATAATCAAATGCAGGCTTACCGCCAGAATAATGTTAATCGCCATGAAAAAGAGCGTATTAATATAGAATGAATTCAATATTTCTCCTGAAATTAGCACCTGTCCCACCACATATACGGCAAGCGCCAAGACAATAGAGAGCCAGAATCCCTTCTTCCGGTTGATATTCGCCATCGCTTTGCCTCCCTATACTTTCTCCCGTACGTTTTTACCAAAAAGCCCGGACGGTCTGAAGATTAAGATAAGAATGAGAACGACGAACGCAACCCCGTCGCGCCATAGAGAGTAGCCCACCGCACTGACAAGGGACTCGATTACGCCAAGCAGCAGACCGCCTACCATCGCGCCCGGAATAATACCGATACCGCCCAGCACTGCCGCGACAAATGCTTTCAGACCTGGAATAATGCCCATCAGCGGTTCAATTTTTATATAGTAAAGCCCAAAGATAACACCTGCTGCACCCGCCAGGGCTGAACCGATGGCGAACGTGGCAGAGATGGTATTGTCAACATTAATGCCCATCAAACGAGCCGCTTCCGCATCGTATGAAACCGCCCTCATCGCTTTTCCGATTTTTGTCTTATGAACGATAAACTGCAGAAGAACCATCAAAACAACGGATGTACCAAGAATAAATAAAGACTGGCTGCTTATCGTAGCCCCAAAAATATGAAAACTAGTGGACGGTAACACATCACCCGGATACGCTTCCGGCTGCGCGCCACGCACATAGATTGTTCCATATTCAATAAATAAAGAAACCCCGATCGCCGTAATCAATGCTGCAATACGCGTTGCATTGCGCAGCGGCTTATACGCAATCCGCTCAATCAACACCCCGAAAACCGAGCACACTGCCATCGCGAGCAACAGCGCCGGGAAAAAGCTCATGCCCAACCCTGTAATTGCATAAAATCCGACAAACGCGCCCACCATGAATACGTCACCATGAGCAAAGTTAATAAGCTTAATAATGCCGTATACCATCGTATAGCCCAGCGCGATTAGCGCATAAATGCTTCCCAGCGAAATTCCGTTTATCAGTTGTTGTACAAATTCCATGTATGCACTCCCCTTGAGCCGCACTTTCGTGCAATAATGCGTTAATGTATGGTATAAATTCCGAATGGGGGGACCCCTCCCCCCATTCGGCCGCGGTGTTACCCGCTTATGGATTTACTTTTGTCTTGAATTCTTGCTTGCCCTCTTTGTATTCCAAGATAACAGCGGATTTAATCGGGTCGTGCTGCTCATTGATAGTCAGCTTGCCGGATACAAGCTGCAGGTCTTTCGTTTGTGCCATTGCATCTTTGATCTTCGCCGGGTCAGCATCGCCTGCACGCTTGATGGCATCAGCCAGGAAGTACGCGGAGTCGTAGCCAAGTGCGTTGAACGCGTCCGGAGATTTGCCGTTGTATTTCGCTTTGAACGCGTCTACGAATTTCTTTACAGCCGGATCACTGTCGCCAGAAGAATAGTGGTTTGTAATAAACGTATTGTTCAGAGCCTTAGCGCCAGCGATTTCTACAAGCTTAGGAGAATCCCAGCCGTCGCCGCCCATAAATGGAACGTTAAGGCCAAGTTCACGTGCCTGCTTCAGAATCAGACCTACTTCTTCATAGTAGCCCGGTAAGAAAACAAATTCCGGATTTGCGGACTTAATGCGTGTAAGCGTTGCGCGGAAGTCTGTGTCTTTCGCTACATATGCTTCTTTTGCCACTACTTTGCCGCCGGCTTTTACAAACGCTTCTTCAAACGATGCTGCCAGGCCCTTCGCATAGTCGCTGGAGCTATCGATGAAGATAGCGGCGCTCTTTACTTTCAGATCATTGGTTGCAAAGTTTGCCGCTACCGTGCCCTGGAACGGATCGATAAAGCAAGTGCGGAATACATAATCGTTTACTTTACCATCTTTGTTTGTGATGGTCGGGTTTGTACCCGTTGGCGTCAGAAGAACAATTTTGTTATCCTGTGCTACTTGCACCTGTGCCAATGTGTTCGTACTTGTTGCTGCACCGATAATGGCAACTACTTTGTCCTGGCTGGCTAACTTGATGGCACCGCTTGTCGCTTCCGCCGCTTCAGACTTGTTGTCTACTTTTACAAGCTCAAGTTTCTTACCGTTGATGCCCTCTTTGTTAATCTCTTCAATCGCCAGTTCAAGACCTTCGACGGCGGATTGTCCGTATGAAGCTACCCCGCCTGACATCTCGAGGTTGGCACCGATTTTAATTGTTTCGCCGGATGCGCTCTGGCCGCTGCCGCCCGAAGCCGCTGAATTTGTGTCTTTCGCTCCGCCGCAGCCCATCATTATTCCAGCGGATAGCATGAGAGATAGGAGAATGCCTGTCATTTTTCTCTTCTTCATTATGTAACCCCCATTTTTAAATAAAATAAAATCCTCTTTCCCCAACGATCGTTTATCTTATTTCTAAACGAATCCCCCCTATGTATTCCTTCTGAATTACTTGATGAATAAAACTATTTCTAATAAAATAAGTATTCTGAAAATATTCTACCTTATTCTTTTGCTTTCGTCTAGTAATATAGGATTTTGTTTTTAAAAAAAATATAACTTTTTGCATAAGTAAAAATTAACCTTTATTACACTTAATAAAGAGCTGAAAATTCGATCAATTTTGCCGTGCCAAGTGTTTGATTGGTTAGCTATTTTCCAGTGAAAAGCTGATACTCTGATGCATATTCTTCTTCTCTTTCCACATGATAAAAGCGAGATATGCAGGCTTTCTGTAAAGGAGGAAGTACAATGAGGAAAAATGTAGGACTCAGTGATGCACTCATTCGTATCACGCTTGGACTTGCCGGACTTTCGTACAGCACGGCCAAAATGGTGCGCTGCCCGCATCGGACATCCCCTATGATTATCGCCATACTGAGCGCAATGAAAGTTGCAGAAGGAATTATCCGTTTCTGTCCGATGCTTACGATGCTGGGCGTTAGTACCGCCAACAATAGAGATAAGCGGCCATACCGTATCTCCAGCTATCCGCGCCGCTGCAGGTAACGAAGAAGAATGCTACGTAAAGGAGGAAGGGACGATGGATCGACTTATGTGGGAAGTCGTCAGTGACAATCTGTATGTAATTCTTACTGTAGTGGCCTCCATTATTATCGTTGCTTACATATGGAGCAGATATAATAGCAAACCACGCGGCCGGTACAAATCATAAGGCCGCGTGGCTTTCTTTTTACTTTATGTTTTTTTCTGCCTGGCGCAGCGCCTTCGCTCCGATATCGGTACGATAATGCGCGCCTTCGAAAGAAATTCGTCCGACCGTCTCATATGCTTTGCGCTGGGCTTCACGCAAATCATCTCCTAACGCTGTTACACCCAGTACGCGGCCGCCACTGGTAACGATGCGGCCCCCCTCTTCTGCTGTACCCGCATGGAATACGAGCGTATCCGCCGTATTTGCCGGCAATCCCGTAATCTCTCTTCCTTTCGGATACGAGCCGGGATAGCCTTCAGACGCCATAATGACGCAGACGGCTGCCTCCTGTTTCCATTCTACGCGGCACTCCGCCAATCTTCCTTCCACGGCCGCGAGAAAAATATCCGCCAAATCGCTTGCCAGGCGCGGCAATATAACCTGGGTTTCCGGATCGCCGAAGCGAGCGTTATATTCGATAACTTTCGGTCCTTTATCCGTAATCATCAAGCCTGTGTACAAAATGCCCCGGAAGGGCCGACCTTCCGCTACCATAGCTTTAGCAGTCGGCATCACAATCGTGCGTATAGCCTCCTGTACAATGGAGTTGTCCATATGCGGTACCGGCGAATACGTACCCATGCCACCCGTATTCGGTCCTTTGTCGTCATTAAACACCGGCTTATGATCTTGCGAAGGCACCATCGGAATCACCGTCTCGCCATCCACAAAGGACAACAGCGTCATTTCCTCACCTGCCAGATACTCTTCGATAACGACACGGGAGCCAGCACCGGCAAACACATCGTCTACCATCATCGAACGAAGCGCCTGTTCAGCCTCTTCCGGTGTGAACGCTACGGTTACCCCTTTGCCGGCGGCCAGCCCGTCCGCTTTAATCACAATAGGTGCTCCCTGCTCGCGCACATATGCCAGCGCCGCTTCATATTCGGTGAATGAACGATAGGCACCGGTCGGAATCCTGTATTTTTTCATCAAGTCTTTCGCGAACGTCTTGCTGCCTTCAAGTAAAGCTGCTTCTTTTTTCGGCCCGAAGATTTTGAGCCCTTGCTCTTCAAAGAAATCGACAATGCCACCAAGCAGCGGATCTTCCGGCCCTACGACTGTTAGCTCAATCTTTTCTTTTTTCACAAATTCCGCAAGGGCGGCAAAGTCATTGACACCAATCGAGATGCATTCCGCCATTTGCGCGATACCGGCGTTTCCCGGCGCGCAGTAGACACGGGATACATTCGGACTCTGGACAAGCTTCCAGACGAGGGCATGCTCACGACCGCCGCCGCCGACAACGAGTACTTTCATGGTTTTCCCTCTCCTTATCCTAGTGTTTGAAATGGCGCACTTTCGTAAATACCATAGCGATACCATGTTTATTTGCCGCTTTAATCGAGTCTTCGTCACGGATCGATCCGCCCGGTTGAATAATTGCGGTAATACCCGCTTTCGCTGCTTCTTCCACCGTATCCGGCATCGGGAAAAATGCATCGGATGCCAGCACGCTGCGGAACGATTTCTCACCCGCCTGCTCGATAGCAATACGCGCTGCCCCCACGCGGTTCATCTGTCCGGCTCCTACACCGATGGTCATGTTGTCTTTTGCAAGTACAATTGCATTGGATTTTACATGTTTTACGACTTTCCAGGCGAATAACAGTTGCTGAATTTCCTCCCGAGTCGGCCTGCGCTCGGTCACTACTTCCAGGTCCGCTTCAGTGATTTGCTTCACGTCCTCTTCCTGTACGAGCATTCCACCTTCTACGCTGGTGATTTTCCAAGCCGCTTTTTCTTTTGCAGCAAGGTCCCCAAGCTCAAGCAGACGCAGGTTTTTCTTCTCCTTTAAAACTTCCAGCGCTTCTTCCGTAAAGGAAGGAGCCATAATAATTTCGAGGAAGATTTCTTTCAGCAGCAGTGCGGTTTCTTTATCAATCGGGCGATTGGCCGCGATAATGCCGCCAAAGATGGAGACCGGGTCGGATTCATACGCCTTCCGGTACGCCTGAAGAATCGTAGCGCCTATCCCTACTCCGCATGGATTGGTATGTTTTACTGCAACGATAGCCGGCTCGTTGAATTCTTTGACAATGGCAAGCGCCGCATTGGCATCGTTAATGTTGTTATAAGATAGTTCTTTACCATGCAGCTGCTTGGCTGTCGCAACGTTGCCCTGACCCGCCAGCGGTTCGCGGTAAAAAGCGGCTCCCTGATGCGGATTTTCTCCATAACGTAGGTCTTGCACCTTTTCGTATGTTACGGTGTATGTCTCCGGCATTTGTTCACCGACCTGTTCAGTTAAATATTGGGAGATGAGCGCATCGTATGCAGCGGTATGGCGGAATACCTTCGCCGCCAGCCTGCGCTTCGTCTCATCGGTAACGCTTCCGCCCTCTCTAATTTCTTCAAGCACGCTACCGTAATCAGCTGCATCGACAACAACGGTAACATACTTGTGGTTTTTCGCTGCTGAACGAAGCATGGTCGGTCCGCCAATGTCAATGTTTTCAATCGCTTCGGCAAACGGTACATTCGGCTTGCTGATCGTAGCTTTGAAAGGGTACAGATTGACCACGACGAGGTCAATCGGGGTGATGTTGTGTTCCGCGATTTGCTGGCGGTGTTTCTCGTCATCGCGTACCGCGAGCAGGCCGCCGTGAATGTGGGGATCGAGCGTTTTTAGACGTCCGTCAAGAATTTCTGGAAAACCGGTGACTTCTGAAATGCCGATAACATTTACACCTTCTTTTTGCAACAGGGTTGCCGTTCCGCCGGTAGAAATAATCTCAACGCCCAGTTCCGTTAACTGCTTGGCGAATTCTACAATACCTGTCTTGTCTGACACGCTAATTAATGCTCGTTTTACTTGTACTTGACTCACAGTTTCTCCACTCCTCCACTGTATTCGAAATCTTCATCTATTATTTGCACCCGCCGGCCATGCAGCCTTACTTTACTGTTAACAAGCAGTTGTATCACTCGCGGAAGCAATCGATGTTCTTCCCGGTGGATGCGAGCCGCCAGAGAAGTCTCGTCATCATTGCCGTATACGGGAATAGGGTACTGGGCGATAATCGGTCCTGTATCCATGCCCTCGTCTACAAAATGAACCGTAATCCCGGTAATCTTTACTCCGTAGCGGAATGCCTGGCCAATCGCGTCCTTGCCTGGAAACGCCGGCAAAAGCGACGGGTGCAGGTTAATAATACGTCCCCCGTACGCTTTAAGGAGCGTATCCCCGACAAGACGCATATAACCGGCGAGAACGATTAATTCGATTCCAAGCGCTTCAAGCCGATTAAGAATTTCGCGTTCAAAGCTGGGTTTATCCGGATAGTCCTGCGCCCGAAAAACAAACGCGGGCACCTGGTACTGCGCGGCCCGCTCCAGTACGTAAGCCCCCGGTTTGTCACAGACAAGCAACTTTACTTCCGCTCCTTCGAGCACCTGATTTTCAATAGCTTCCATAATGGCAGCGAAATTTGACCCGCTGCCCGAAGCAAATACGGCGATCTTCATTCCCAGCTCCCCCCGCCAAATCGTACGCCTCGGTCTCCCTGCACAATTCGGCCAATGACCTGCGCCTGCTCTCCTGCTTTCTTAAGCACACGAAGCGCCTCATCCGCCTCGCTCTCCTTGACAATTGCAACCATACCGATGCCCATGTTAAATGTACGGAACATGTCCTGCTTAGAGACCTGTCCTTTTTCTTCTATCAGACTAAATACCGGAGGAATGGACCATGTTCCGTATTCGATATACGCGGTCGTGCCTTCCGGAAGAATCCGCGGAATATTATCGTAAAAACCGCCGCCCGTAATGTGTACAAAGCCGTTTACTTTTACTTTCTCCATTAAGGCCAGGCAGGATTTCACGTAGATGCGGGTCGGCGTTAGAAGTACCTCTCCCAGCTTGCCGTCCAATTCAGCTACTTCCTCATTCAGCGACAATCCCGCATCATCGAGCAGCACCTTGCGCACCAGCGAAAACCCGTTGCTGTGTACCCCGCTTGATGCCATACCGATAATAACGTCTCCCGGCGCAATGCTTTTACCGTCAATCACTTGGTCGGCATCCACTACTCCGACGCTAAACCCGGCGATATCGTATTCCGATTCATCATACATGCCCGGCATTTCCGCCGTCTCTCCGCCGATGAGGGCGCAGCCGGATTGTTCGCAGCCGTCGGCGATGCCCTTAACAATCGCTTCGATTCGCTCGGGAACAACCTTGCCGCAGGCCAGATAATCGAGGAAGAACAGAGGTTCCGCACCCTGCACGACGATGTCGTTAACACACATGGCGACAGCGTCAATGCCAATTGTATCGTGTTTGTCCATCGCAAATGCCAGCTTCAATTTTGTGCCCACACCGTCCGTACCGGAGACGAGTACCGGCTTTTTATATTTATTTATATCAAGTCCGAACAGCGCACCAAAACCGCCAAGGTCTGTCAGAACTTCCGGGCGGAATGTGCGCTTGACGTGTTTTTTCATTCTCTCGACTGCTTCATTGCCGGCATCGATGTCTACTCCTGCCTGCTTATAAGCCTCGCTCATGCCATCTCCCCCTATTTCTCCACGCAATTCTTCGTATCTTCGTAGATTTCCGTCGGATAACAGCCTGTGAAACAGGCCAGACAATGCCCGCGGTTCGGCGCCATGTCATTTCTTCCGATCGCGTCAATCAAGCCTTTTTCCGACAGGAAAACCAGCGAATCTGCGCCAATGTACTCCCGGATTTGTTCGATGGATTTCTTGCTGGCAATTAATTCCTCGCGGCTTGACGTATCAATGCCATAGAAACAGGGGTTTTTGACCGGAGGGGAGCTGATGCGCACATGCACTTCCTTCGCCCCCGCTTCCCGCAGCATCCGCACGATTCTCCCGCTTGTCGTCCCGCGCACGATGGAGTCATCGATCATGACGACACGTTTGCCTTCGACGACTTTGCGCACCGCGCTGAGCTTCATGCGTACGCCGCGTGCTCTCATCTCCTGATTGGGTTGAATAAACGTCCGGCCCACGTACCGATTCTTAATTAAACCCAGCTCATAAGGAAGGCCTGCCGCTTCTGCATAGCCAATGGCGGCGGAGATGCTTGAGTCCGGAACCCCCGTTACAACGTCCGCTTCCACCGCGGATTCTCTATACAGCTGACGTCCTAATTCTTTACGCGCCAGATGGACGTTAATGCCATCGATATCGCTATCCGGGCGGGCAAAATAAATGTATTCAAACGAACAAATCGCACGCTGCGTCTGGCCGGCGAACCGTTCGGAACGCAGCCCCTTCTCGTCAATGACAATCATCTCGCCAGGCTCTACGTCGCGAATGTATTCCGCACCGACCGTCTCAAAAGCGCATGTCTCGGATGCGACGACATATCCTTTCTCCATGCGGCCGAGCACCAGCGGACGCAAACCGTTCGGATCGAGCGCTACGATCATTTTATTTTCCGTCATCACCAGCAGGGCGTATGCGCCTTTAATCATGCGCAGCGATTCGCGTACCGCCTGTTCGATTTCATAGCCAGAACGCGCGATGAGATGCGCAATCACCTCGGTGTCGCTCGTCGTCTGGAAAATAGAACCCTGACGTTCAAGCTGATGACGAATTTGATTCGCATTCACCAGGTTGCCGTTATGGGCCAGCGCCAGGCTGCCCCCCGTGTACTTAAAAACAAGCGGTTGAGCATTTTCTAATTTGCTTTCGCCCGCCGTCGTATACCGAACGTGGCCAATGGCCATCCGTCCATGAATTCCGCTTAATTGATTATCGCTGAACGCTTCCGTAACCAATCCCATTCCGCGATGGTAAGAAAACTTCTCTCCGTCGGAAGCGCAGATGCCTGCACTCTCCTGCCCCCGGTGCTGCAAAGCATGCAGTCCGTAATATGTCAATTGTGGCGCATCGGGGTGATTGAACACCCCGAATACGCCACACTCTTCATTCAATTTATCCCAGAGCTCATCATGCTCCATCATTACCGCATCAGACATGCAATCGCACCCTTCCAGGCCGCTTTCAAATCCGCAAGCGGCGTATTAATCAGCTCGCGTCCGTTGATTTTCACCTTAACGGTGTCGGTGCCTACCGTACCGATTTTTGCGCACGGCGTGCCATTTTCCGCCGCTATTTCGCATACCTTCTCCACATGTTCCGGTCTGACGCTGAGCAGGACGCGTGATTGCGATTCACTGAACAGCGCAATATCAGGCCGCAGTCCGATGTTCCAATCAACGACCGCCCCAAGGTTCTGCTCGGCCGACTCTACGAGCGCTGTCGCAAGTCCGCCTTCCGCAAGATCGTGTGCAGAGGCAACCAGTCCCTGCTGAATGGCACTGAGCACGGTTTGCTGCAGCTTTTTCTCCACTTCTAAATCAAGCACCGGCGGACGTCCGATTACCGATCCATTGATAAGCTTCTGGTATTCGCTACCGCCGAGTTCCGCTCTCGTTTCACCGAGCAGCAACAATACATCGCCCTCATTTTTAAATGCCTGGGTTGTAATGTGATCGATATCATGAACCAGACCGACCATACCCACTACCGGAGTCGGATAAACGGCTTCCCCGTTCGTTTCGTTATAAAGGCTCACATTACCGCCGATTACCGGCGTCTCTAACACACGGCATGCTTCGCTCATCCCATCGACCGCTTTCTCAAACTGCCAGAAGATTTCCGGCTTCTCCGGGTTACCGAAGTTCAGGCAATCGGTAACGCCGAGCGGCTCTGCACCGGAACATACGACATTGCGTGCCGCTTCTGCCACAGCGATCGCACCGCCTACTTCCGGATCGAGATATACATAGCGTCCGTTACAGTCAATGCTCATCGCAAGCGCCTTGCGCGTGCCGCGAATCGCAACGACCGCCGCATCGGAGCCCGGCACGACTGCCGTGCTGGTGCGCACCATGTAATCATATTGGTTATACACCCATTCTTTGCTTGCCACTGTCGGAGCGGACAGGATTTTTTTCAATGTCTCATTATAATCTGCCGGTTCCGGAATATTTAATGTATCTACATTAGCAAATTCCTTGTAATACGCCGGCTCTGCCGAAGGTTTGTAGTATACGGGTGCGTCATCCGCAAGGCTGCGTACCGGAACTTCCGCTACAACTTCGCCTTTTTGCACAAGGCGCAGCTTACCATCATCCGTTACACGTCCGACAATCGCGGAATGAAGGCCCCACTTGGCAAAAATTTGTTCTACTTCGGCTTCACGGCCTTTCTTCACAACAAGCAGCATTCGCTCCTGCGATTCGGAGAGCATCATTTCATACGGTGTCATGCCCTTCTCGCGCTGTGGAACAAGGTCAAGATTTATCTCGATGCCGTTGCCGGCTTTGCTTGCCATCTCGGCGCTTGAGCAAGTAAGACCTGCGGCGCCCATATCTTGAATTCCAACTACCGCATCTGTCTGCAGCAGCTCCAGGCAAGCTTCCAGAAGCAATTTCTCCATAAACGGATCGCCTACCTGCACCGCCGGGCGCTTTGCCTCTGATTCTTCACTCAGCTCTTCGGAAGCGAAAGTCGCGCCATGAATTCCGTCGCGTCCGGTTGCGGCCCCCACATACATCACCGGGTTGCCGATGCCTTCCGCCACACCCTTCTGAATCTGATCATGATCGATAAGACCGACACACATCGCGTTCACAAGCGGATTGCCTTCATAACAATCATCGAAAACGACTTCGCCGCCAACCGTCGGAATCCCCATGCAGTTGCCGTATCCAGCGATCCCCGCCACTACATTCTCAAATAAATATTTCGTGCGGGGCGTATCCAGTTCGCCGAAGCGAAGAGAGTTGAGGAGCGCAATCGGGCGCGCACCCATGGAAAAAACATCGCGGATAATACCGCCGACACCGGTCGCGGCTCCCTGATACGGCTCAATGGCAGACGGGTGATTATGGCTTTCCACTTTGAATACGACCGCTTGATTGTCACCAATATCGATAATACCGGCACCTTCGCCTGGTCCTTGCAGAACGCGCGGACCGGATGTCGGGAAGCGGCGCAAAACCGGCTTGGAGTTTTTATAGCTGCAATGCTCGGACCACATTACGCTGAACAGGCCCGTCTCCGTATAGTTTGGCTTTCTTCCAAGAATCTCAACGACCCTGGCATATTCTTCATCCGTTAAACCCATTTCACGGTAGATTTTCTGATCAGCGATTTGCTGCGGATTAGGCTCCATGTGTGACACCGTTTTTTTCCCTCCAGCTCTGTAAAATCGAAGTAAACATGCGTTTCCCATCCACCGAACCAAGCCACTCGTGCACGGCACGTTCCGGGTGCGGCATCATGCCCAGCACATTCCCTGCTTTATTTATAACACCGGCAATATGATCGACCGATCCGTTCGGATTCTCGCCTGCATAGCGGAATACGATCTGATTGTTTGCTTTCAGCTCATTTAACGTTTCTTCGTCGCAGTAATAGTTACCGTCGCCATGCGCGATCGGAATGCGAATAACTTCACCTGCTTCATACTGGGAAGTAAACGCGGTATTGTTGTTTTCTACACGCAGCTCTACCGTCTCGCAGCGGAACTTTAGTTTATCATTGCGGCGCAGTGCTCCTGGCAGCAGCCGCGCTTCCGTCAATACCTGGAAACCGTTGCATACGCCCATAATTAACTTGCCTTCGTCAGCCGCTTTTCGTACCGCCTCGAGGACAGGTGCCATCCCGGCCATCGCACCAGGACGCAGATAATCTCCATAAGAGAAGCCGCCCGGGAGGAGAATGCAATCGAATTCATCTAAATCTGTCCGGGTATACCATACATACTCGACCGGCTCTCCCAGACAGTCTTCAACAGCCTTGTACATATCGACATCACAGTTCGAACCGGGAAATACGAGGACTGCATATTTCATCGTTTACGCCTCCACCAATTCAAAACGATAGTCTTCGATAACCGTATTGGCGAGCAGCTTTTCGCACATTTCCGTCAAGCGCTCTTCTGCGGTCTCGCGGTTTGCGACATCAAGCTCTACTTCCATGTATTTACCGATGCGAACATCGTTCACTTCGTCAAATCCGAGGGAATGAAGCGAACCTTTTACGGCATTTCCCTGCGGATCAAGTACGGATTCTTTGAGTGTGACATATACAACGGCTTTAAACATGCGTTTCTCCTCCAATGCGTTTTAAGATTTCCTTATAAGCGTCTTCCACATTGCCCAGGTCGCGGCGGAACCGGTCTTTGTCCAGCTTCTCCATCGTATCGGCATCCCAGAAACGGCAGGTATCCGGAGAGATTTCATCCGCCAGAAGAATTTGACCGTCTTCTGTGCGCCCGAATTCCAATTTAAAGTCAACCAGAATGACATTGCGTTCTTTCATATACGGGACCAGCACGTCGTTAACTTTGAGCGCCATCTCGCGCAGCAATGCACGATCGTCGGCCGTAGCGATGCCTAACACATCAATATGAGAATCATTTACAAGCGGATCGCCGAGTGTATCATCTTTATAGTAGAATTCAACAACCGGATACGGAAGGGCTCTGCCCTCCTCCATACCGAGGCGCTTGGCGAGAGAGCCGGCCGCCACATTACGAACAACGACCTCTAACGGAATGATGGTAACCTGCTTAACCAGTTGTTCAGTAGCCGACAATTCTTCGATAAAATGATTATCAATGCCCTTCTCTTTCAGCATACGGAAAAAGATGGATGTAATCCGGTTGTTCAGCTCACCCTTGCCCATAATTTGCGCGCGCTTTTCTCCATTAAAAGCAGTAGCGTCATCTTTGTACTGCACCCAAAAGACGCCTGGCTTATTCGTACGGTAGATTCGTTTTGCTTTTCCTTCATACAACATCTCTAGCTTTTCCATCGTCTCTCTCCCTTCAAACTCCTCATTTCCCGGCAATTCCCATAATACTTCGAACTTTCTAGATAAAGTAAGGACGCATGGCGCCGTTTTTTTCGTACGCCACGGGTCCTGTATTATTTTTTATAATCCCAGACGTTCAAAGATTGTGTCGACATGCTTCAAGTGCCAGCTATAGTCGAAGCAGTCTTCAATCTCTTCTGCCGTCAGCATCGCTTTGACTTTCTCATCGGATTCGATAAGCTCACGGAACGGACGCTGTTCTTCCCAGGCCTGCATCGCGCGCGGCTGTACCGTATCGTATGCCTCTTCGCGGCTTAATCCTTTGTCAATCAACTTCAGCAACACACGCTGGGAATAAATCAGGCCGTATGTGCGCTCCATGTTGCGTTTCATGTTGTCCGGGAAGACCGTTAGATTTTTGACGATATTGCCGAAACGGTTCAGCATGTAGTT
>NZ_DFMZ01000105.1:0-5030 GCF_002375825.1 Aneurinibacillus sp. UBA3580 | reverse complement strand
GAAAAAGGCGAACGCCTTTTTCTACATTAGATCTTTGTTCCTCCCTCTTCTCCTTCTTTCTTCACGATTTTCACAGAAAAATAAAGGAGGGGCGGACAATGGACGGAAATATCATTGATACAGTCATGGCCCGAATTAAAGAACGGGGTGGACGTGTAACCGTACAGCGACTGGCCATCATCAACGTGCTCATGCGCCTGGACCATCCGACAGCCGAAGAAATTTATCATTTCATGCAGGATGACTTTCCGACCCTGTCATTCACAACGGTGTATAACACGTTAAAGTCTTTGAAAGAGCTGGGTGTGGTACATGAGCACTATCAGGACGAGCGTTCGCGTTTTGAAATCACGGAAAAGCCGCACCATCACTTTCACTGCATGAAATGTGACAAGCTTGTGGATATAGAGCCGGACAAGATCTCTGTCGATCTGGACCCTGACATAAAAGCTGCGTTTTCTCCATTGGAGTCAAAGGTCATTCTAGAAGGCATCTGTCAAAGCTGCCGGGAGCATGAATCGGGCGAGTCTTGAAGATGGCCGTCCTTTATGATACATTAGAAAATGGCAAATAATAAAAATGGAACGCTCCGTTTTGGGGAGGCAGAAGAATGGCGGTATTTTTAAAAATTTTACTTGTAATTGTTTCGATTTTGCTTATCGGGGTGGTGCTGCTTCAATCCGGCAAAAGCGCGGGTCTTTCCGGATCGATTGCAGGCGGTGCCGAGCAAATCATAGGGAAAGCGAAAGCGCGGGGCATTGACGCCCTGTTGAATAAGCTAACCGTTATCCTGGCAACATTATTTATGGTATTATCTATTGCCGTTGCGTATTTTCTGCGCTAGTCGGCCTCGTATATTGATAACCTGAGCATAGGTCTGAACAGCAAGTGGAATGCTTGCTGTTTTTCTGTATCTTGATGAAGGGACGATGTGTATGATCGGTTGCTTGTTGATTCACGGGTTTACCGGAAGTCCGTACGAAGTGGAGCCAGTTGCCAGGCATTTCGCGGATAGGGGATGGCGAATCGAAGCCCCTGTGCTTGCCGGACACGAAGGACATGCTCTCTCCCTGAACCAGGTTACGTGGCAGGACTGGGTGCGTTCAGCGGAAGAAGTGCTCCAGGATATGCTGCTTACGTGTGAACGCGTCTATGTGATTGGATTCTCTATGGGAGGGTTGATTGCGGCCCATCTGTCTGCCCGCTATCCGATTGATAAGCTGGTACTGTTGAGTGCCAGTCTATATTACATCAATCCCCGCCAACTGTTTAAAGACGCGGCTACCATTATCAAGAAGCATTTCACATCGGCCAGCGACGCCAGGGAAGCGTACCGGCGCTATGTAAACAAGGCGAAGACTACACCGCCGCGCGCAGTGATTCATTTTCGACACCTAGTCAAAATATTAAAGCAGGAATTGCCGAAGGTGACGGCTCCCACACTTATCATTCAGGGGGGCAGGGATGATCTGGTGGAGCCGCGCAGCGCAGAGCATATCTATCGGACGATTCGTTCGGCAGAAAAATACCTGCATATTCTTCCTGAATCGAAACATATTATCTGTCATGATTGTGAGCAGGGGCAATTGCTTGCGCTGATTGACGAATTTCTCGATCCTGCGCATGGCGAACGCAAAGGAGAGATGCCTCATGAAAGCTAAACCCCGCTCCCCTGAGACGTTTTTTTATCCGGGTGGAAAAATAGGCTTGCTTTTGCTTCATGGATTTACCGGCAGCACGGCTGAGATGCAGCCGATGGGCCGGTTTTTTCATAAGCTCGGGTTTACCGTTCATGCGCCGCTGCTTGCCGGGCACGGTACGACGCCGGAGGCGATGGCTCGAACGCGCTGGCCGGATTGGTGGCAGAGTGCCCTGAATGGATATGATCGCCTGATCGGGGAAGGCTGTGAACAGATTGTGGCGTCCGGGCTTTCCATGGGGGGGCTGCTTGCGCTGCGTCTTGCCTGTCATCGTTCTCCCGCCGCGCTCATTCTGCTGAATACACCTGTAGACGTGCGGGATAAACGAATCCGCTGGGCCAAATATGTGCATTATGCCCGTCCGTACATACCCCGTTCCGGCAAAAAAGAAGCGCACATTGAATCTGAGATGTTCCCGTATGAACGTACACCGGTCGCCTGCATCGCCAGTCTTTGGCAGTTTATCAATTTAACGAAAAAAGAGCTGGCGCAGGTCACGACTCCGGCGCTGATCGTTCAGTCCACCATTGACGAAACGGTGGAACCTTTCAGTGGAGATTATATTTATTCGCATATTGGTTCACACTATAAAGAAATGAAACAATACCATAAATCCGGACATATCATTACGCTGGATAAAGAACGGGAGCATGTTTTTCGCGATGCGGCTGATTTTCTGGAAAAGATTCTTGATAAAGTATAGAAAAGTCGTATAGATTTCAAGCAAAGGAGAGGGCGGATGTGGCAACAGAAGCAGATATTTTACGTTTTATGCGAGAGCAAGCGAGTCGTCCCATGACGGTAAAAGAACTCGAAGAAGCGTTCGAGATTGAGTCGGCCGCTGAATTTAAAGAATTTGTTAAGATTCTCAATCATTTGGAAAATACGGGACAGATTATCCGTACACGCACCAACCGCTACGGCGTGCCGGAGAAAATGAATTTGATCCGCGGCCGCCTGCAGGCGCATGCCAAAGGTTTTGGATTTGTGCTGCCCGATGAAGAAGGAACACCGGATATTTATATTCATGCCAATGATATGAACGGGGCAATGAACCAGGATATCGTGCTGGCGCGCCTGAACCGGAATGCGCGCGGTCCGCGCCTGGAAGGCGAAATCGTACGGATTGTAGAACGTGCGAACCAGACAATTGTCGGAACATATCAGGATGAGAAGCATTACGGGTTCGTCATTACCGACGATAAGCGGATTACGAAGGACATCTTCATTCCGAAAGGTGAATCTATGGGAGCCGTCGACGGGCACAAAGTGGTCGTTGAAATTGTGCGCTATCCGGAGACAAGCCGGGGCAATCCTGAAGGAAAAGTTGTTGAAATTCTCGGACACAAGAATGACCCGGGTGTCGATATTTTGTCCATTATCCGCAAATACGGTCTCCCGGAGACTTTCCCGGAAGAAGTCATGCGTGAGGCGGAAGCTGTACCGGATACGATTAGCGAAGAAGAAATTCAAGGACGGCGAGATTTGCGCGATCGGGTTATGGTGACCATTGACGGCGCCGATGCCAAAGACCTTGATGATGCGGTATCGATTGAGACGCTGGAGAACGGAAATTACCGGCTGGGTGTTCATATCGCCGACGTAAGCTATTACGTCAAGGAAAACTCTGAACTGGATATGGAAGCCTTCCGCCGCGGTACGAGCGTGTATCTGGTGGATCGGGTGATTCCCATGCTGCCGCACCGCCTGTCGAACGGCATTTGCAGCTTGAATCCGAAGGTGGACCGTCTGACGCTTACGTGCGATATGGAAATTGACGATGAAGGCAATGTCGTTAACCATGAAATCTATGAAAGCGTAATTCGCACCAACGAGCGGATGACGTATTCTGATGTGTACAGAATTCTTGAAGAAGACGACAAAGAATTGAAAGAGCGCTACAGAGACCTGGTACCGCATTTTGAAGCGATGAAGGAGCTGGCGCTTCGCCTGCGTCGCTTCCGTATGGAGCGCGGCGCGATTGATTTCGACTTCGGCGAAGCCAAGATCCTGGTCGACGCGGAGGGCAATCCCACGGAAGTGCGGATGCGCGATCGGACCATTGCGGAACGGATTATCGAAGAATTCATGCTGAAAGCCAACGAAACGGTAGCGGAGCACTTCTACTGGATGAATGTGCCGTTCATCTACCGGATTCACGAAGATCCGGATGGTGATCGACTGCAGACATTTCTCGAATTCGTAACCAATTTCGGTTACTTTGTACGAGGCAAAGCAAATAACATTCATCCGCGTACACTGCAAGCGCTGCTTGAGCAAGCGAAAGATACACCGGAAGAGACGGTCATCTCCAAAGTGATGCTGCGTTCGATGAAGCAGGCGAAATACGATGCGGAAAACCACGGCCACTTCGGTCTGGCAGCCGAGTATTATACACATTTCACATCTCCGATTCGCCGCTATCCGGACCTGATTGTACATCGGATGATTCGCGAATCATTGAAGCCCGGTGGATTCACGCCGGCCCGGATTGAAGAGTGGTATGCCAAAATGCCGCATGTGGCCGAGCATTCATCGGAACGTGAGCGTAATGCGGTAGATGCAGAGCGGGAAACGGACGATTTGAAGAAAGCGGAATATATGCTGCAGCATATGGATGAAGAGTTCGATGGGATCGTCAGCAGCGTTGCTTCGTTCGGTATGTTTGTCGAGCTGCCGAACACGATTGAAGGCATGGTGCATATCAGTTACCTGACGGACGATTACTACGATTTCCACGAGAACCAGTATGCGCTCATTGGCCAGCGGACAGGCCGCATGTTCCGCATTGGAGACGAGGTGCGCGTCAAAGTCGTCAAGGTGGATGTGGATGAGCACACGATTGACTTTGAAGTAGTGGGATTGAAGCGCAGCAAAGCTCCGGGGCGCGGTGAAGGGCGCAAAGCCAAGGTCATTCCGGTGCAGAGGAGTGAGCGCAAGCCGCGCGGCAAAGGAAAGCCGGCCAAAGGCAAGGACAACCCGTTCTGGATGGAAGTTGTCGAAAAGAAGAAAAAGAAGAAAAACAGCGTACCGAAGTCGGTAAAGAAGAAAAAGAAGAAATAACGAAGAGAA
Organism: Aneurinibacillus sp. UBA3580; assembly: GCF_002375825.1. Classification (NCBI taxonomy): domain Bacteria; kingdom Bacillati; phylum Bacillota; class Bacilli; order Caryophanales; family Paenibacillaceae; genus Aneurinibacillus; species Aneurinibacillus sp. UBA3580. The sequence continues at coordinate 258 of NZ_DFMZ01000105.1, read as the reverse complement.
AGCGTATGGCGAACACCTGCAACGGGCAGGCTGCCATGCGCTTTTTTCATGGTATAGGAAAGTATATTTCGCTTTACAGTGATAAAGCAAAATATACTTTCCCTCTATTGTAAGCGAGAAAAAACTCGCGGGGCGTGTGCCAAACGTTCCTTTTTCCTTGTGGAGCGTGTGACGCGGAGGGAGACAAAGACCGGAAACGCCCGCGAGTTTTTCTCATTTTTGTAAAGAAATGTAGGAGGGCAGATAAATGACTGTTGT
>NZ_DFMZ01000076.1:661-11448 GCF_002375825.1 Aneurinibacillus sp. UBA3580 | reverse complement strand
ATGATTTTCACAGAAAAAGGAGGCTGTTTCATGCGGAATTACACAATTGATGAAGAAATCCGTGCCAAAACGCCCGGTCTTAAGCTCGGTATTCTCCACTATGATAATGTGGCGCTATCCCCTACCCCGGTCATGCTAAAAGGACGCATCAATTTATTTCTGGAAAATATGCGTTACGATTATTCGGAGAAATCCGCGTCTGACGTACCAGGCATTGCAGAATGGCGGCGAATTTTCAAGGCACTGGGCATGGATCCGTCGCGCTATCGCCCTTCCTCGGAAGCGCTTGTGCGGCGCGTGCTGCAAAATAAGCCCTTTCATTGGATACATACGGGCGTGGACGTGAATAACTTCCTCTCCCTCCAATTCGGTCTGCCGGCCGGGCTGTATAACCGGGACCGTATTGAAGGTGACGTAACACTGCGACTCGGACAAAGCGGCGAGACATATGAAGGTCTGAACGGGCGGGAGATTTCCTGCGAAGGTAAATTAGTGCTCGCCGATACACAGGGGCCTTTCGGCAGCCCGTTCGTCGACTCCGTGCGCACCAGTGTGACCGAGGAAGCTACACACCTGCTGCATGTGTTCTTTATCTATCCGGAGTTCAACCGCTGGACGGATGAGCAGTTGCTGCGCTCAGTCAAAGAGATGTTCACCCATGTCAATGGTGGTACATGCGAAATTGGTGGACAGCCATTTTTAGTGGTCACTTAAGCGCTTAGATTGCCTGTGGGAAAAGCGTAAAGCTGTCTTAATGCTGTACAGACAACGTATTATTTGTTTTATGAACAATGGGAAGCAGGCTCAAAAATAAAGCTCCTTCGGTTTCACTGCTCGGCGCCTTTCCCGAAAAAGCTGAACAACGACGGCAACTATATCCAGCATTAAGCGGTCCAGATGTTTTGCCGGCGCTTTTTTTCATGGAAAGCGGCGTAGCCATGGTTACTTCTTGCAGAAAAGATAGGGCGTATTTTTGACCCTGTATCCCTTGTGTTAGCTTTTTTTCCTTAACACAATTTGTTCCATGAAGATAATGAGCAGTACTCCCATGACAAGTCCGTTACCGAATACATAGCTGAAAATGGGCGGAAGTTCTTGCAGTGCTTCAGGCGGAACAAACATCAAGCCAATGCCGCCCAATAGGCCAAATCCGATAATAAGAAGATTCCGTTCATCAAGCATAATCCGTTCAAAATCACGGAGGCCAAAGCCAAGCAGTTGCGTGAAAGTCACGAACATGACTGCATAGCCCACCGGCGAGGGAAGGCCCGCGAGTATTCGACTGACCTGAGGCAGCATCCCTAATAGAATCAGCATCACAGAAGCGACAATAAACGGCAGGCGTGATGCGATCCGCGATACCTGAATCACTCCGGCCGCAATCGAAAGCGGCACCAGACCAACAATCCCGCCTGCACCTGACAATACATGCGCCACTCCGGTCATAATTCCGCCGCGCCTGTATTCCCCTTCCCCTGGCCGCACATTCACCACATGACTGACAACCGCAATACTGGCAATCAGATTGGTAACCAAAATTAAACCGGTAATCATCGATGTCAGCACCGTACCCAGGTGAAATACGGGCGGACCCCAGAAAAACAGCTGCGGAAGCGCAAAGAACCCGTGCGCCTCCTGCAGTGGCTTTGTCCAATCCATAACCAGATAAATCATCCATCCCACAAGCATGCTAATCAAAATAGCAAAGCTGCGTACGTACTTAAACCGCGAACGAATCATAATAAACGTAAAAAACACCAGTCCCAAAGATACGGCAGCCAGCATGGGCTGTACACCGCTTCCCTTGGAGAAATAGTCAATGCCCAGCATCCCTTTTACCACGGGGCCGCTGAGAGAAACCGCCAGCAGCACCAGATATCCTCCGCTGACAAGCGGGGTGAATACTCTCTGTACCTTCTCGATAAAACCAATAGCACCCAGGGTGATTAACATGATTCCGGTAATGATTAAGCCCATCTCAAGCGATTGGCCAATCTCCCGCGGGGCCTGACCCGCGGCCATTCCCAGATTGGCCAGAATAATGAAGATGCCCCACCACATACCGGCAGGACCCTCCGTAATCGGCAGCCGATGACCGAATAAAATTTGAAGCAGGGAAACAAGCCCGATTAAAAAGAACGTCTGCTGGACAAACTGGCCCAACTGCTGTGCAGGCAGGCCGTACAATTCTCCAATGACAAGCGGTATAACCAGCGAGCTGGAGATCGTAACAAAAAACCACTGCAGCGCCGAGATGAACGTCACTGACAGCGGCGGTTTCTCATCCAGTTCATATAAATTCTTCGCTGATTCTGTTTGCGATTCCACTCTCTCACCCGTTTCTCTTGGCGCATTCAATCGCCACTTTTAGGTCGGACCATACCTCCCGTTTTGATCTGGCCAGCGCGTCGCCCCGCTGCCGCACTATATAGGCCGGGTGCCAGGTTGGTACAACTTTGATTCCGTTATAATCATACACATTGCCACGGAATTGCGACATGGTCTTCATATCCGGAAAGAAAAACTGGAGTGCCACCTTACCCAGTGCCAGAACGACTCTCGGCCGAATTATCTCAAGCTCACGCAGCAAATACTTGCTGCATTCCAGCGTTTCTTCGCGTGCAGGCGTCCTGTTTTTACCTTTTTCATCGGTGACGCGGCATTTCACTACGTTTGTCATATAAATTTGTTCTCGCCTGATACCGGCCTTGGTTAAAATTAGCGTTAACAGCGAACCGCTGATACCGACAAGCGGCAGGCCCCAGTTCTCTTCATCTTCCCCGGGACCTTCTCCGACAATCATAAACGGAGTGCCGGTATTTCCGGTGCCCGGTACACGACTTTTTGCATGCCCGCAGAGTGAACAATCCGTACAACTGAGGACTTGGCGGCGCAGCTGCTCCATATGCACAATTCGTTCAACTTCATAGAGCGCAGGCTTAACATCGTCAGGATTGTACCCATCTTTAGTTAACCGCCGGTAGAAGTCCTGCATCCCTTCTGCAACCTGCTTCATCCACTTCTCTCCCATCATGATGGCATCCTTTCTTAAGATACCATACTTTTTGAAGTCATTGAACTAATATAACTTTCTTGTGCGTTTCCATTGATAGCACCATAACGATTCCATAAGAGCAGACAGAAAAGGCCCGCCCCGTCAGGAGCGAGCCTAGCTCTTGATGGGCTCGGCCACTCTTTCTTTATTATTCTGCCACGTCTCCTGTATTTGCTTCTTTTTTACTCGCTTCTTCACCCATCCGGACAGCCCAGGCTTCATATAACTGGTCTTTCGTCTTTAAGCCCGGCTGCGGGATGGCATGATTCACAACGTATGAGCTTCCGGCATGGCGATTCTCCCACATTTCCTGATGGGCCCTGGGAAGTTCATTATACGGTACAAACACCGGTTCTGTAATCTCCAGCATGCCCGCATCGATCATTTCGTTCATGCGGATAACTTCGTATGCGTTCGACAGATGGGTTCCCCAGATGTTGGCTGTCGGCATATACACGCGGCGCTGGCGCATCCATACTTGTGGGGCGTAGAAACTATAGCGCCGTTTGTCCATGTTTTCGCTATAAACGACCCGTCCCGTGTACGGTTTCAACAGCGTCGTACTTACCCCAAGCGTATCATGACCGGAACGTTCGAAGATTAAATCCGGATAACCCCGCGGGTTGTCAGGGGAACGCAAGTATTTAGCGACCGCGCTGCCGAACGGTTTGAAGATGTAATCCGTAAAATAACGCACCGATTCTTTGAATGCTTCGGTCTCCGTCTTCGGATTTGGGAAGTCCGGCATCGTCTCGGGCCATACGAAGTCTTCGCCTTCCCTGCGCTTAATTTCCTCGATGCTGAGCACACCGCGCACCGCATCCCCGTATCCAAGACTTTGCACGAACTCTTTCTGTGCGTCCGTATAGGTGGCGACTACGATTCGGGCCCCCATCTCACGGGCTGTTTCAATAGCGATAAGTCCTGTTTCGTCTACGATCCCATCCGCATTGGTATCTGTGCCGTAGTAAATCAGTACGGCTTCTCCGGCACGCAGCCGCGCTTTTTCATACATCTCACGCGGTGTACGATCGCCCTTTTTACCTATAAAGGTAAAATGATAGCCGCTGGATGCGCCATAGAACGTCAATGTACCACCTTCTTCGAGCATTTGGAACGAGCGAGGGAACGCCTCTTCACCCGCGTGCGAGACAACATAATCCGCCAGGCGTCCACCGCTTTGCGCACGGTAGTCATCCAGGATTTTTTGTCCGGCAGCTTCCCATGCCGCCCACCGGGATGGATCGGCCGGAACTTTCGTAAATGCACCTGCATAGTCCGGATTCTTCCGGTTGATAACGCCAACCGCTCCTTGTTCGCGGATATAATTGGCCCGCTCTTCATTCGAGACCATACCTATCACATTCAAGCCGTTGCGTGCAGCCGATTTGAGTGCTTCAAGGCCCGTACCGGTCGCTGCGCCTTCAACGAACAAGTTTTTATTTGGTTCAATGTTCAATGTTGTGAATAATGCGCGATAGATTGTGCCCAGGTTCAAAATATAGCTTCCGGCAGCTTCAAGTGTGGCATCCTGCGGTTTCACATGTACCTGAGGCGCCTGTGCAATCATGAACTGTTGATGTGAGCCATCCGGACCCTGATACCCCTGGATGCTGAAATCTGCAAACATCGGATCGAGGCCGACTGCCGGTGACAGCAAGTCGTTCTGACCGGAATAGATGGTTACAAGATCGCCAACTTTTACACGTCCTTCATGCTTGACCTCGCTGCCCACAGCCGCTACAAGTGCGATACCGCCGCTTCCTGTCACATGATAATCCAGATCATGATCATCGAGCGTGGAAACCGGAATGCCTGTAATCGCCCAGATATCGTTGAAATTTACCTCACTGGCCAGTACATACAACAGCACTTCATTGGCGCCCGGTTTTTTGACCGGAATGATAATCTGCTTCTCAGCGTCAATCGGATCGCCGTGATCAACTGCACCTGTCTCGTCGTTCTTCACGACCGCATAGGCATACTGCCATTCCGGAATCGGCGTAAAGCCCGGGAAGTAAGGTGCACCTACAGGCAGCAGTTTCCCCTTTTGAATCAGCTCCCTCTGCTCTATTTCATCCGGCTGGAAGCGCGGACGTGTCGGCAGCGGCTTGCTCTTCTTATCAAGGAATGCTCGAATACCGGTCTTGCCTCCTTTCGGGTCGATGACCGCTTCGGCGAACAACTGTGCTTCGTGCTCCATTCCTTTCTTGATGCCCTGCTCATATCCGGCACGAATCGCATCTAGCGCACGTTTGGCTGCTTCTTCGCGTCCTGCCCACGCGGACTGACGAAGGATGCGTTGAATCTCCTTGCTGTTATCAATCGCTTCCTGGGGGAAGTCCTGAGGCGTATTCCAATTTTCAACCAGCTTGTTATGGCGGTCAAATGCTTCTTTTAACGTACCTTTACCGAACATGATATATTCACGAGCCAGCGCCGAAGCACGAATCAATACATCATCGCTGCCTTCTATCACTTCGTCAATGAGACCGATACGCTGCGCTTCTTCTACATCGATGCTGCGGCCGTTCAAAATAATTTCTACACCTTTCAGGAAGCCTTCCGTACCTTTTCGCTGCTGCAGAAGACGCGGTAGACGTTGTGTGCCTCCATAGCCCGGAATCAGATTTAGGTTAATCTCCGGCTGGCCGAATAACGCGTGCGGCTCGGCAATCCGGTAATGCATCGCCATCTGGAATTCGTTCCCGCCCCCAAGCGCTACGCCGTTTACTGCGGCAATTACCGGTTTGCCCAGGCTTTCGATACGGCTGAAGGCTAGATGTGCTTTATGTGCTAGCGGAAGAACGTCTTTCACTTCGAACATTTCTTCAAGAAACTGCTTTACATCTGCACCTGCCACGAATGAGCCGGTACCCTGTCCGGTGAAGATGACTACCTTGATGTCTTCGCGCCGGCCCAAGTGGTTGACGATCGTGTTCAACTCATCCAGCGCACGTTCGTTCAATGCGTTGACCGGAGGATTGGTAATGGTAACGGTTGCGACTTTCTTATCTGGCAGCACATCATTATACTGTACACGGAAGAAACGGTAATTTTCGAAAATGTTCTGCTCTTCTTCCATTTTGGTCTTCGTCCGCCACTGCTCGATTTTCGGGCGGATTTCTTCGAGCACTTCCGGATTGCGCAGCGTGGACGTATCCCCTAACGGCTCTCCGTTTAGCATATTGCTCAGATACCGGCGCATATACTTGCCGCTGCGTGTTTCCGGAAACTGCCCCACTTCGATAAAATCACTCGGTACCGCTACAGCGCCTTTTTCCTGGCGCACCAGTTCGGATAGGCGGCGCTGGTCCTCAAGAGTTAGGCGCATGCCCGGCGCAGTCTGGATGAATGCAACCGGCGTCAACCCTTTTTCTCGGTGCGGCGCACCAATAACGAGCACGTTGCCGACCGGAGAATCCGGATTAATCTGCTTATCGCGCAGAATGGCTCCTTCAATTTCTTCCGTTCCCATCCGATGCCCTGATACGTTGATAACGTCGTCAGAACGCCCGTGCAGCGAGAACGAATCGTCTTCATATTTCATTGCAAAATCGCCCTGTGTATATGCCCAGGTGCCTTCCCATTTTCCCCAGTACGTATCAATATAGCGTTCCGCATCCCCCTTCCAATCCGGGGTGCCAAAGTTCGCTTCATCTCCCCAGATGTAGCGAGCCAGGTAAGGATACGGCTTTGTAATGACAATCTCGCCTTTTTCTTCAAATGCAGCCGGACGATACTTCGCTTTACCATTCTCTTGGGTGCCCTCAGATACCCACACGTCGCCGAAAACCCATGGCAGCGGGAATGTATGCGCATCGGCCTTCAATTTAAAATCATTATTACCGTAAAAGTGCGTCCATACGATACCGCCGTGTTCGGTCGCCCAATAAGAGTTAATGTACTGCGGTGTCATTAAATCCATACCAAATTGCTGAACAGCCGGACTTGTAGGCTCTGCGCAAAATGTAGCTACACGAAGCGTGTCCATGCTGTACTGTTCTACGTCCGCCTTATTTTGCGGATTAGACATGATTGTTTTCAAGAAAGTCGAGCCCGCTTTGAAAATCGTTACTTTATACCGTTCAATAATGCTTGCATACCGCCCGGCGCTTGGGAAAACCGGCGCCCCTTCCGCTACTACGCTGGTCGTGCGCGTCGTCAATGCGGCGGAAATCAGATAAGATTGTCCGGTAATCCAGCCCGGGTCTGCAATGACATATATGATGTCTTCGCCCGGTCTTGCATCGAATGAAATTTTCATTGTATGCGCAATGCCCGCTACATACCCTCCATGTACATGAACAACGCCTTTGGGTTTTCCTGTGCTTCCGCTCGTATAAATAATGAAGAGCGGATACTCCGCATCGACAGGCTCCGGCTTGGATACAGCGTACATTACTTTAATAAAGTCTTCCGTTGCTAAATCGAGCAACGCTTTCTCATCCGTAACTTCGTAGCCCAGACCGCGTGCTGCCCCCAAAATCTCTTCAGTCGCCTGTGCCGTTAGCTCATGCGACCAGCGGTCACGCTCCGGACGCCAGTTCAAATCCTGCTGGCGAGTATGGCGAACCACGATAACGGCTTCTACACGTGGAGGTGCTTCAACAAGCCCCTTGGCGATTACGGTGCGGATATGGGATTTTTCTTCGGCCCCCATATCATGGAACTGCGCCAGTGCCATACCGACACCGCGCATTACGTCGGAACGCTCTACCGTGATTTCACTGCCGATCGTCTGCATGACTTTTTCTTTGATGGATGCAGCCTGTTTTTCCGTCAGCTTCAGTTCTTGAAGCTTTTCTTCCACGATACGCTGTGCGACCTCTTTCGGTATATAGTTATCAAGTGCCGGGTCGGTGTACGCTTCTTTGAACTCAACCACCTGCGCGTTACGATAACCCCCATCTGAAGTAATAACCACTTTTGCACCGGCGTTATGAATACGATCGCTTAGCGTTTTATCACTGAAACCACCAAAAACCGCCGTATAAATAATTCCAAGCCGCTTGGCAGCCTCCGTATAATAAATTTGTTCCATAATATTTGGCATGTTCAGTGCAATGCGGTCACCTTTTTTCAGACCGAGATTTACTAATACCCGCGCCGCTTTTACTGTTTCCAACATAAGCTTCTTCCGGGTGACAGCGAACTCGACGACCGGTCCGCCTCGACCGTCATTCTTGGTCTGATCCCAGCGGTCACCTTCGAAGTAAAACGCCACCTCATCACCGTGTCCGCTAATGACATGACGGTCTACTTCGTTATAGCAAGCGTTAGTTAACCCGCCGGAGAACCATTTATAAAAAGGCGCATTACTATCATCAAAGGCTTGCGCCCATGGTTCAAATTGCGGCGAATACGTAACTGTGACAGGAGATCCGTTATCCGCATCCAGGCCCAGCCACTGGTTCTGTTCATCACTCCAGTTAATCCAAGCGTTCGATTTCTTATCATACCAGTGAATTTCACGCTTGGCGATTTCGCCATGAAACTTTCCGGGATTCTGCTCTGCTTCGTAGCGTTGCTTATTCCAATCTTCGCGTGTGAGAATCGGATTGTTTTTTACTTTCTGGATTCGTACATCCATATTTTGTGCCTCCTTCTGTCAGCATAAGCAATTTTATGTATTATTAAAATTTATTAAAATGTTTAGATAATTACTTCGTTATTTCTATAAAAAAACCCTTTATACAATCGGTATAAAGGGACATTTATTCTACAGAAACACAGAAGTTATATTAAGTTCCTCTATAGCCTTTCGCAGCTTCTTCAAATCGGATTCAAACACCTCTTGAAGTTCGCGCCGGTAAATAATCGCAGCCGGATGATAAAGAGGGAAAACATGATACTCCTTATCCGATAAAGCGAATTTCCGGCTGTCTTCTTTTTCTCCTACACGCTGTATTGGTACAGTTAATAATGTACCGTGCACTTTTGATATGCCATGATCGGGGGTAAGACGTTTTAACGGCGTAGAGCCAAGTGTTACAATAAGTTTTGGACTGATAAGGTCAATCTCTATATCCAGCCAGGTAGCGCAAGATTGAATCGCATGCTTGGATGGTGGTTTGTTCGACTTGGTAACCCGTTTCGTGCCATTTTTTAAGATTTTCTCGTTTACTTTGTAAGGGCGACAGCGGGTGGTATTCGCCACGTACATTTTACTTCGGTCAAGTCCGACAGATTGAAGGAACGCATTCAAGTTTTCACCGGCCTTACCCACAAACGGCCTGCCGTATTTCATCTCTTCCGCTCCCGGACTCTCACCTATAAGCATCACTTCCGCTTCCGGGATACCTTCCCCCGGGATTGGCGTTTGTCCTTCCTCCCTCTTTAGCCCGTCTTCACATCGCACGCACGTCAAAAATTTCTCCGGTAATAACATATGTACTCTCCTTTCGATTTTGCCGTCTTTCTTATCTTTTCCTCAAAACAATAAAAGGTAAAATAAAAAACGCGCTCCTTCGTCCTTTATGGAACGAAAAACCGCGTTGTTCGTATGTATAAAAACAATAAGTGGAGCGGGTGATGGGAATCGAACCCACGTATTCAGCTTGGAAGGCTGATGTTCTACCATTGAACTACACCCGCGTCCAAATATGTGTATGGTACCGATGGTCGGGGTCGAACCGACACTCCCGAAGGAACACGATTTTGAGTCGTGCGCGTCTGCCAATTCCGCCACATCGGCAAGATAAAAGCATAAAACATAAACACAGTGGTGCCGAGGACCGGAATCGAACCGGTACGGTAGTCACCTACCGCAGGATTTTAAGTCCTGTGCGTCTGCCAGTTCCGCCACCCCGGCAAAAGAAAATGGAGGAGGCACCCGGATTTGAACCGGGGAATAAAGGTTTTGCAGACCTTTGCCTTACCACTTGGCTATACCTCCGTAAAATATAAACACAAAATTCACATAATCTAGTTATGAACAAAATTATGTGGATGGAGCGGACAACGAGACTCGAACTCGCGACCCCGACCTTGGCAAGGTCGTGCTCTACCAACTGAGCTATGTCCGCATTATTTTATAGTATATACGCTTTTCTAAAGATAAGCAACTACACATTACAAGAACAAATGGCTGGGGTACCTGGATTCGAACCAGGGCATGACGGAGTCAAAGTCCGTTGCCTTACCGCTTGGCTATACCCCAGCGATGGGGCGATCGATGGGAATCGAACCCACGAATGTCGGAGCCACAATCCGATGCGTTAACCACTTCGCCACGACCGCCATGATGAATGGTTGGCAGGGGCAGTAGGAATCGAACCCACACTGGAGGTTTTGGAGACCTCTGTTCTACCGTTAAACTATGCCCCTGTATTCTTTTTTGTATAAATGGTGGAGGGGGACGGATTCGAACCGCCGAACCCTGAGGGAGCGGATTTACAGTCCGCCGCGTTTAGCCACTTCGCTACCCCTCCACATTAGAAAATGTAGAACGTAAGATTTTTCCTTCGTGTACTACCGTTTCATTCTAACAAGGAAGATAGCTCACCGCGGTTAGAATGAAAATAGATGGTGCCGGCGAAAGGAATTGAACCCTCAACCCCCTGATTACAAGTCAGGTGCTCTGCCAGTTGAGCTACACCGGCACGACGTCCATGCATTTCGTTCTAAAGAAACATTACTGCCCCGTTTTCTTCGGCTTATCAAGTGCGTTCAAAAAACAAAAGCAGTCTCTTAGTATTTAAATAATCAATGGTGGCTCGGGACGGAATCG
>NZ_DFMZ01000076.1:0-500 GCF_002375825.1 Aneurinibacillus sp. UBA3580 | reverse complement strand
TACCGACTGAGCTACCGAGCCAGCTCATATGTAAAAAAGTTATGTATAAAATGGCGGAGCCGACGGGACTCGAACCCGCGACCTCCGGAGTGACAGTCCAGCGTGAACTCCAACTTCACCACGGCTCCGCATTAGAATGAATTAGTTGCGGGGGCAGGACTTGAACCTGCGACCTTCGGGTTATGAGCCCGACGAGCTGCCAACTGCTCCACCCCGCGATAATGAAATTATATGGTGGAGGGTGACGGGATCGAACCGCCGACCCTCTGCTTGTAAGGCAGATGCTCTCCCAGCTGAGCTAACCCTCCATTATGGTGACCCGTAGGGGATTCGAACCCCTGAATGCATGCGTGAAAGGCATGTGAGTTAAGCCACTTCTCCAACGGGCCAAGCTATAAATGGTGCTCCCGACAGGAATCGAACCTGCGACCTCATCCTTACCATGGATGCGCTCTGCCGACTGAGCTACAGGAGCATATAATGGCTCCGCAGGCCGGACT
>NZ_DFMZ01000087.1:348-4615 GCF_002375825.1 Aneurinibacillus sp. UBA3580 | reverse complement strand
AGTCAGCCGCTCTTCTCCGCATTTTCATATCGGGGTTGCGGCTGAGATGCCATGATGGTTTCCTGCTATTCTTCTTTTACTTTAATGACCTGCGAAGACACGGCCGTTAAATCCTGTGCCGTCACTTTCGCTTTAATCGTATAAGTACCTGCGGCCGTAAACGTTTTTTCAATCGCGTATGTTCCGTCTCCTTTAGATTTGGCTGCTAGCTCTTCATAATTTCTCTCGCCTTTTTTTGCGATTTCAAATATCGCCTCACTGGCGTCCACCACTTTATCCGATCCTTGCGTCACCACGGCTTCAATGAGCGCCCTTTGACCAACATGCACCGTCTCTGGCGTTACAGCCAGCTCGATCTGCAGCGGCAGCGTATAGGTCGGCTGGCCGCCCCCGGCTGTACATGCACCGGCAAACAAAAGCAAAAAAATGAAAACAAAGAACCGCCTTCTTTTTCTATTCTTCACTTGCTTTCCCCTCCGACTCCTCTAACTTTCTTTTCTATCTTTCGATGGTACTTTCCCCTGCATATTCCGTCATCGGTATATTCTACTATTCCATTAAAATACGCACAATCCTTCTTAAAAAAATGGGATTTTACATTTTAAGGAAGTTTTCTTTTGTTTTTGATGTTCGTCCTTTGGGAAAAATAAGGAAGAGGTTTTTTGTTATTCATTCATCCGCGGGGAGGGAAACAAACAATGAATATTGTCTTTTTTCTGGCCAGTCTGCTGTTGGTGTTCATTCTTGGATATCTTGTTAGTTATAACCGCAAAGAAATCCGGGTAAGACCGATTGCCGCCATGTTGTTGAGTCAAATTCTGCTGGCTTTTTTATTAATCAACACGCGAACAGGTGTCGTCTTAATCGGCTACATCTCCAAAATGTTCGCCAGGCTTATGGAAATCGGCATCGGCGGCGTGGATTTTGTATTCGGCGGACTTGAGAATACAGGCGTATCCAACTTTTTTCTGGATGTACTATTGCCGATTATCTTCATTTCGGTGCTCATCGGCATCTTAAACCATTTGAAAATTCTGCCGCTCATTATTCGCTACGTCGGTCTTGCTCTCAACAAGCTCAACGGCATGGGACGACTGGAAAACTATATCGCCGTATCTTCCGCTATACTGGGGCAGTCTGAAGTGTTTCTGACAGCCAAGAGACAGTTGAACTTTGTCTCCAAACAGCGCCTTTACACGCTATGCACATCTGCCATGAGTGCGGTTAGCATCGCGATTGTCGGCTCCTACATGACCATGCTGGCTCCTAGGTATGTGGTGGTGGCCATCGTGCTTAACATTTTCTCGGCACTCATCGTCGCCAACTTAATTAATCCGTATAAGTTGGATGAAGAAGACGATTTACAGGTGATTGATGCGGGGGAAGATCAAGAACAACGACTGACATTTTTCCAAATGATTAGCGAAAGCATTATGGATGGGTTGAAAATCGCCATTATCGTCGCCGCTATGCTCATTGGATTCATTGCATTAATGAATTTAATCAATTATCTGTTTACCCTTGTATTCCAAGTTTCGTTTCAGACGGTACTTGGTTACATCTTCGCCCCGGTTGCCTTTGTTTTGGGTATACCGGCGAATGAAATCGTTCGGGCCGGCAGCATCATGGCGACCAAGCTGGTAACCAACGAATTCGTTGCGATGCTTAATTTCAAAGACATCGCAGGTCAGCTGTCAGAGCGGACGGCGGGCATTGTATCCGTCTTTTTGGTTAGCTTTGCAAACTTCAGCTCGGTGGGCATCATTACCGGAGCAGTGCGCGCGTTAAACGAAAAACAGGGTGACGAAGTAGCCAGGTTCGGTTTGAAGCTGCTGTACGGATCTACTCTAGCGTCCGTTCTCTCAGCTGCGATTGTCGGATTGTTTTTATGATATCAACCCCGGCATTCTCGATATAATGAAACGACCGTTCGTTCATGCATTAAAATTTTAATGCTCCAACGCCCAGCTCTTTTCCGGCTGCCGCAAAAGCGGCCAGCGCCCTGTCTATCTGGGTACGGGTATGGACAGCTGTCAGCGTTACACGGATTCGGCTTGATCCCTCCGGTACGGTCGGCGGGCGGATCGCGGGTGCAAACACGCCTCTTTCCTCCAGATGGCGGGAGAAGGCTACCGCCCGCTCCGCCGCTCCGATAACCACAGCGAGAATGGGTGTACTTCCTTCAACTAGCGTAAAGCCCATTTCCTTCAATCCGGCCCGCATGTACGCCGCATTGTCGAGCAGCCTCTGCCTTCGCTCAGGCTCTGTCCGAATCATCTCGATTGCTTCAAGCGCAGCACCAATAACGCCGGGAGATAACGAGGTTTGGAAAATAAACGTGCGCGCATAATTACGCAAGTACTCTACAACCGGTTCGGATGCCGCCACATATCCGCCTTCCGCGCCAATGGATTTGCTGAGCGTTCCCATCGCCAGGTGTACGCGCCCGCTCAGACCAAAGTATTCGGCCGTGCCCGCCCCCGTCTTTCCGAGTACTCCGGCCGCATGGGCATCGTCAACCATAACCCAGGCGCCGTATGTCTCCGCCAACTCTACAATCTGCGGCAGCGGCGCAATGTTGCCGTCCATGCTGAATACGCCGTCGGTCACGATCAGCTTTTTGCCTGTAGCCGGGGCAGAACGAAGCTTTTCCTCAAGATCCCGCATATCCGTATGCCGATAAACGATCGTCTGCGCTTTGCTCATGCGGCATCCGTCGATGATGCTCGCATGGTTGAGGGCGTCGCTGAAGATTGTATCCCCCGGTCCCATCAGCGTGGAAATTGTACCGAGATTAGCCAGAAATCCACTGCTGAACACAATGGCGCTCGCCTTCTGCTTCCAGGCGGCAATTGTGCTCTCCAGCCGCTCATGCAGTGACAGGTTGCCGGTCGTTAGCCTAGATCCCCCGCTTCCGGTTCCATAGGCCTCAATGGCGCGAATCGCTGCCCGCTTCACCCGTTCATCCTGCGCCAATCCCAAATAATTATTGGATGAAAACACTTGGATTTCTTCATTCTCATGGGCGATACGAAGACGGCGATACAGTCCTTTTTCCTTCGTAGCCATAAGCCTCGCAGACAGTGAAGCTTCAAATAGATCCACGCTTTTCCCTCCTTCTTATCCAATCCATACAGGAGTCCGCTCCAGATGCACAATATATTCGGAGATGAACGTGCCCGGCTCGACGAAAAATACACGGCCGCCGGAAAAGTCTCCCTGCTCCTTCAACCGGGTAATCCGGCAATATCCGCTGCGCCTGCTTCCGACATAGCCGGTCACATATTCCGGATCGTCAGACCAGCATAATTCCGCCACTGTTCCCGGTGCATAAGCCACTTTGGTAGCCAACGCGATCGCCTCTGCAATGCGGGGCGATCCAAACAGGGGGTGCTGATTTTGCCAGTACAAATAGCGCTCGCGATCCCAGTCCATACGCGATACCCGTATGCCTCTTTCCCCCCGCGTATCCAGCCGCTCGCCGCTTCGACTATCGAGCAGCACCGCTCCCCGCAGATTATTTACAGATCCAAGCAGACAAAGCGCATTCCGGATGGCCTGCTCGGAGACGGACAATTCCCTAAGCAACACTGCCGCCTGCCGTCTGCCTTCCTCCGCGTCTGCCACTTCGTATGTAGAGACAGGAAGCGGCGACAGCACCCGGCAGCTCGCCGGCTCAACTTTTTCGATAGTAAGGTTAATAAAGTCGGCGTCTCCCCGGCTGTGCTGCAGCGCTTTGCGCAGCAATCCGCTGACAAGCGCTTCAATTTCATCCCGGAAGCCCAATCTCTCCCCACCTGAAATATGCAGTCCGCCTTCCTCATGGGCGCCTCCCTGCGCCGCACGCATCCGCAGGCTATAAAGAGGCTCTTTTGACATAAGCAACCGCCCCTTCCTTCGCTCTGCGCATCACTTTTACAAGCGGCCATACGGTTATGGCTGTAAAAACCATACCCGGCAGCGCCGCCAGCAGCAGCGGAACAGCCGATACTCCCAATGTGAGCGATAGCACCCAACGCGCAACAGCAGATCCTATAGGCCCTGCCAGCGCCAGCACAGGAATTGAGGTACCAAACAGTGCGACAATACCGCCCGCTACCAGGCGGAACACCATGGAAATTTCTACATTCAGCAGATTATGTACACCTAACAGCAGCATGGCCGCGCTCGCCAGTACGCCCGCGATTACATAGCGGCGAAAACCGAATACAGCCGCAATCGCCACCGCAATCGGAGCGGAAAGCTGAAACTCGGCGCCCGGAATGCC
>NZ_DFMZ01000087.1:0-238 GCF_002375825.1 Aneurinibacillus sp. UBA3580 | reverse complement strand
CGGAATGCCGAGCGGGATTTTAAATGCGCCGGTAACGGCAATCAGGCTGGCCAGCAAAGCAATGATCGTCATTTCTTCCGTTTTCTTCCTCATTCGCTCCCTCCTATTTGTTAACTAAATAATTTTTAAAGTTAACATTTATTATGTATTTAAGCATGAAACACAGCGACGGGTCAATAAGAAAAACTTACGGGCGTTCTTCCTCGATTACAAAAGGTACGAAGGAAAAGAGAGAAAA
>NZ_DFMZ01000086.1:0-21619 GCF_002375825.1 Aneurinibacillus sp. UBA3580 | reverse complement strand
ATTTAATCTAACAAAATGGCGATTTTGTTAGATAGGAAGAACGTGTAAAAAATGAAGGGGACTTATAGGTTTATATTTACAATATTTTGTTTGGCAATACCCTCAAGATAACAATTCAGGGATCAAGATCAAAGGAAATAAGGAGTTATGAGAAATATAGGTATAGTAGACAATCTGGTAGGTGATGGGTCTTTTTATCATTTGTATCAGCACCTATATTCTCTTTACTAATTTGGGTGTGGAAAATTATGAGGCTTTCTTACGTACAGAAACGTGTGATACTCCCACTCATGTTTTTCAGGAAGCTATGAAAACAAGAAATAACAGATATGAGTGCTATACGCAAAGTTATCTATTTTTTACACCAATACTTCATTTGTGTTGCTATCGATGATGTCGGAAAATGGGCAGCTATCTGTAGAGGATATTAAAGTGAAGAGTAAAGATGAACTTGGTATTTATATAGTTAGCAATATGGCTTTACTATTTTGAAATGTCTTAATATTAGTCAATGGTAATTAAAATATGTACTAAACTCGTATTATTAAATGAAACTATTTATGAACTATTTCACAAATGGGAGAAAAAATTATTAAATTTAGTATAATATAACTATAAATAAAAATAAAAATAATCAAATTGTCCTAATTGACAATGCGTGGTAAAATATTTTACGTGAATTAACAACATAAACAACATGACAAAAATAGCTGAGTGGGGAGGGGGCATATGAAAGATGAGAAACTTGTATATGAAGGAAGAAGATTTAGCAACGAGAAAGAGATGATTAATACACTGCTTCATGAGGCCAATAAAAAAATATTAGAGATCGATATGGGGAAATGCCAGAATAATATACAGGAGCGAAATAAAGCAAAATTTATGCTCATTCATCTTCAACATCATTTTGGGGAGTGCATTCCCCACGAAGTACGTCAGGTATACAACTCTTTATGGAGTCAAATGTACAGGCTTGAATATGAGAGTGGTTATAGACATCCGTACGTGAAGGAACTATTAGAGAAGCTTTTTAAAGAACAATTGGATAATTCTCATAAATATCGTTAAACAGTCAGACTTTTTTGGGAATTAAGGAGGGATTTTATGTTTAAACGTATCCGCCCTCAAATTTCTGCGCTCAAACTTGCAGAAAGAGGAACGAATATTGAATTTAAGGGAAGATTTAAAGATACACTGGTCTACAATCATTTTACAGAAGAAGATGAAAATATTCTGTCTCAAGTGAGAGAAATCGTAGAGGAATCAATCTCAGAAGCCGTCGATCTTTTTCATAAATACCTTATTGAGTTGAAGGAAGAAGGAGAACAGGAGATTCATACCGAGGAAATCGAACGATACCTTTATACCTTCTTTAATGAAAAAAGAGATAAAGAGTATGTAGATAAAATTATTCCTTTTTTTAATGAACTTCGGATAAGACGTTATAATGTAGGAAAGCTAATTGTGGCTTTCAATCAACTGCATTTCTTTTTGCAAATATCTTTATTTTCTAAAAAAACAATTTTGCCGTCAACCTATTTGCAATTAGCAGAAGTGTTACAGCGTGCTATCAATATCGAACATCAAGTATTAATTGAAGTATACACTGAAAAGATTATGGAACAAGTAGCTGAAGGAATTGCACGGTTGATGGATAAAAATTCTGAAATTATGCAAATTAAAGATTTAATTAGGAAACTCGATTTGCAAAATTCGGATACACAAACTGTAACGGCAGCAACAGAAGAGATGACAGCTTCAATTATAGAAGTTGCAAGTAATGCTACATCCGTAGCAGAAAAAACCGAAATGGCTGTATTGAAAGCGACAGAAGGAAAACAGGTAATTGAAAAGGCGCTTAACGATATTGTTCATACGGAAGAAGAATTCAAAAGTATTGTTGATAAATTTTCTTCTTTACAGAAGCATATTTCTTCTATCGTCAATGTCGTTGAAATTATTCGGGGTATTGCAGATCAAACCAATTTACTTGCACTCAACGCTTCTATTGAAGCAGCTAGAGCAGGTGAACATGGCCGCGGATTTGCCGTAGTGGCCGATGAGGTACGAAAACTTGCAGAAAGCACGGTTGATTCATTACATCAGGTTCATGTGAGTGCGGAAGATTTAAAAGTGTTTTCTTCAGATGTATCGAATACTATCGCGATAACTGCTGAATCTATAAAAAAAGGAGTAGATGAGGCAAAATTAGCTCTCCCTATTTTAACGGAAATTACGGAAGACATTCAGCGAATCAACGATGCAACCAGCAATACGGCAGCCATTTCCCAACAGCAAGCAGCTTCCATAGATGAAATCTCGCAACGTATGGTATCTATTAGCCAGCTTACAGAGGAGATTGGGGAGTTAGGAAAAGATACAGGGAAAACTGTGTACGAGCTTAGTAAAATGACAGAGTCGCTGCGAACAGAAGTATTCCGTAATAATATTAAGTTGTCTACCAGGGCATTGTTACAGTTAGCAAAGACAGACCATATTTTATGGAAATGGCGTATTTATAACATGATTCTTGGATATGAAATAGTACATCCGGAAGATGTGTCCTCCCATAAGGTTTGTCGATTGGGTAAATGGTATTTTGATGCTGCAACCCGCGAAAGAATTGGAGATCATAGCAGCTTTGAATTATTAGATATTCCACATCAACAGGTACACGAGCAGGCGCGATTGGCTGCAGAATCATATAAGAATGGAGATATTCCTCAAGCTGAAAATCATTTGCGTTTACTTTCTAAAGCTTCTGAAGAAGTGTTATCATATATTGATGATTTGTTAAAGTCTTTAAAATAATTTATGAGAAAGCCGTATTCGTTCGTGGAGTGAGGGAAGAGAAAGTGGAGAAGAGATAACAACGAATCAGCAGAAGGAAAAAGCAATCGCTTTTTCCCACTTTACAATTGCCCGTGCTTCTCTCCCCTTTTCTCTATTCCTCATACCACTATATAAATGTCGAAACTTCAAATTCGATTTATATATTAATTTGCCGCTGTTTCAGTTTCTTCGTAAATCGCTTCCCAGCCAGCCGGTGTGACGAAGATACGGATGCATTTGATTTTGCGGTCTTCGCACAGGGTGAACCAGTGGCGGGTGTATGCCGGCACGGAAATCAAATCGCCCGGCTCCATTACAACGTCGAAATAGCGTCCGTCATTGCCTTTCAATGTGAAAATACCGTGGCCGTCTACGCAGAAACGAACCTCGTCATCCGTATGGTGATGTTCTTCTTTAAATTTATCGAGCAGTGCTTCTAGATTCGGCGTTGCTTCTGAAAGTACCACAATGTCTTCTGTTTGATAGCCGCGGCGCGTGCTCAGGTCATCAATTTCAGCGCGGAATGCTTCGATAATTTGTTGTTTTTCTTCATCAGACAGTGTGTAATTTTCTTTTAATTTTTTATCCAGACGATCTACGCCCCATTTTTCGTAAATAACATCTTGTGTACTCAGAAATTCTTTGACTTCATTTCCTTTAACAATTTGTTTGTTTGTATCATGAAAAGTGATGTAAGCCATTTTATTTTCCCTCTCTTTCGAATCTTCTTTTTATAGTAATTGAATTATTGTCGCCCGGTTGCATGATAGGTTAGTGAATGTGTGTTTTGAATCGCTTGTTGTCCTGCAAGTGATCCAGCGAGATGGCGGACTTGTAGCCATTGCAGGTGATACGCGAACAGGAATTCAAATGCTTCCAAGTGACGTTTTGCTTCAAAATCACTGCCTCCCCAGGCATAAATGCCGTGGTTACGAATCAGTACACCCGGCACTCGTGGGTAGAGTGCGCGTTCCACCTCTTCTGCAAGACGGGAGATATCAGCATAGTTTTCGACGATTGGAATGCGAATTTCGGCGCCTTCTTCCCATATGCCAAGCCCTTTGATGAGTTCCTGATTGTGCAGTGTCACATATCCCTGATCGCCGTATAGTTCAGAGATGATATTATTAGGAATTGTATGAACATGGAATACGGCGCCTGTCTCCGGAATATTGCGATAGATAGCCGTGTGGATTTGAGTCTCCGCCGACGGTTTCAATGAGGTTGTCTCATACGGTTTGCTGTTTTCGTCCACGACCAGATAGTCGTGCGGCGTGCAGATTGTTTTATCTTTGCCGCTCGCCGTTACTGCCAAAAGCAACGGAGAGGAGCTAATCTTGATGGATAGGTTGCCGCTTGTGCCAGGGAACCAGTCCCTGGCCGCAAACGCCAATTTCACTTTATCCAATTGTTGAAAGACCTGTTGGCGTGTTTCGTGTGTGTATACGCTCATTGGGTTACCTCCGTTCGCGTAATAAAATCAGTCAGCGCTTCTATGCAGTCATGGAAATTCGAAAAAGGTTTATAGCCAATGCCAAGTTCTTCGCATTTTTCTTTTAAATAGTCGCGGGCAATAACCGCATCGGCGATTTTCGCCCCTTCAAGGTCGGTAATGCTGTCGCCGATAACGACTTTAAAATAGCGCTCGCTATCGTAGCGGCGAATGATGGTCGTTTTACACATTCCACAATCCACATCACAATGCTCGTCGCATGAATACGGGTAGATAATCTCAATGTTATCGCCGGAAAAGTCGCTTCGATTGCAGTAAATGGTATCAATTTTCTCTGTATAAGCCGCAAGAATCGGTTCAATGAAAAAGTCGATGCCGTTGCTTGTAATCAGCAGCCGGATGTTTTGCTTCTGGCAGTAATCGACGAAATCATCGAATCCATCGCGTATGCGGGCACGGTTCAATACGAAGTCGGTCACCTCCTGCCTGCGCGTGCTCGGTATAAGCTGAAACAAGTCGTACACACCGGCACGCAGACTGGTTTTCTTAGCGAAAATGTCGTCTACAATCGGCTTCCATTGTTCTTCCGAAACAAACTCGCGCATGATGTCGACAATGTTGTCCTTCTCAGTAATTGTCCCATCAAAATCACAAAAGATAACAATCTGTTTGTTCATGTTATGCGCTACCCCATTTCTCAAGCGCCAGAGCAAGCGGCTGGCTTGATTTTGCGCCTTCGGCAAGCGTTTGACCCTGCACAACCGCGTCGATGGCGGCACGAAAGGCACGGGCCCCGTCTGCCGTACCGTTTGGGTGGCCATGTACGCCGCCGCCGGCATTAACGATTACATCCGTTCCGAAATCTTCATACAGTTTGGCAACCAGGCCCGGATGAATGCCTGCGGAAGGCACCGGGAAGGCGGATTTGTGTACACCGTTAGATGATCGTGCATGCTCGGCAATCGCGAGAGCTTCCGTACGGTCCAGAGCAACCGATCCGTACGGAGACGGATACAAAATTAGGTCCGCGCCCGCAAGACGCATCAGTTTACCAAGCAAGAGCGAAGAGGCGATACCGTATTCATCTGCGGCGTAGAAAGCTCCGGCCATCGCAGGATGTGCCATAAGCGGTACGCTAATGTCCGGATCTTCTGCCAGACGGTGCAAAATATCGAAACCGTACGGCAGTACATTCAGCAGCAGGCAGTTAGCTCCGCGTTCAATTGCATATTTTGCTTTATCCACCAATTGGTGCACTGGGCCGGTCAGGTTGGCTGCATATAGCACAGGGCGCCCGGCCGCTTCGATGATTCGATTATAGGCGGCCAATCGTTCGGCCAGCGGTGCTTTATCGTCCACAAAGAAGATTTCATCGTCTTTTACCAGGTCGACCCCGCCTTCTATTTGTGCCGCGAACTGTGTTTCCAATTCGCCGAGCGGAAGGCCTAAGCAGGATTTGAAAATACTCATCAATAGCGGACGGTCATGGACGTCCACCAATTCTCTGATGCCCGCGATCCCGAATTTCGGTCCGGGGAACTGGGCCAGCAGGGAAGGAGGAAAGTCGATGTCCACCAGCTTGATTTTTCCGTCCATGGATAACTTGCCGAACACTGTAGTCAGCAGAGCCGGAATATCGGGAGTAATATTTCCCGTCGGATATTGAATGGCGATGATACCCTGCTGGAGGCCATCTTTTTCTTCTGTAATCGTTACGCTGCCGACTGTGCCCAGGTAAGGAGCCAGCACTTCCTGACGGGCGAGCGGCAGGTCGGTCCAACTGCCGACAGTCATGCCTACTGCGATGGCTTCGGCTTTTTTATATAAATCTTTCGCTTCGGTTAGATAACTGACAGTAATATATTCGCTCATTGTCTCTTCATCCTTTCCGGAAAAACAAAAACGCTCTCTTTCTGAAAGAAAGAGAGCGGTACGTTCAAAGCTTCGAACTTCACGGTCTTATCTTTCAGAATGAATGATCCATTCTGCAGGAATTAGCACCTTGCTCGCCGTCTTTAAAAAGACACAAGCAGGTTGCCGGGCTTCATAGGGCCAGTCCCTCAGCCTTCTCGTGATAAGAAAGATGAAATTGTCTGTGTTTAATAATAGTTTGAAATTGTTAATATGTCAATAGATTTTATTCTTCTTCTCCCTGGTGATTATGGAATGTGTGCACAAGTTTGCTTAATCTCTCAAGCTGGTTGGCGTATTCAAGAATTTCTGCCACCACAGGGAATAAATGGCGCCATTGTCCGTCATCTTTTGGATCAGGCGTATCTTTCACTTCAGGGTACAGCGTCATGAAGCTGTGCAGCAGTTGGTTGTTTTCCCGGAGTATTTCGTCCGGAAGATGCCAGTCTTCCCGCGGTTTTAAAATGCCGTCATATGTCAACAAAATATTTTTATGATATTCCGTCAAAGCCTCCAACTGACTTTGGATGAGCGGAAAAAGGTGATGTCCCGGTTGGAAAGAAGAATAAATATGGCGCTCGAATGTGCGCAGCATATCCATTTCTTTATGAAGTACCGTCATCATCTGCTTAAAAATGACCCGCTTTTTTTGGCCGGAGTATGTGAACTTGCGCAGCTTGGTGACTTCTTCTGTGTACAAATCGTACAGCTGGTCCATCGTTTTGAAATTGGATTTGATTTTATCCTTTTCTTCCCGGAATACTTTTTCTTCCATCTCACTGTGGATAAGTGTTCGCATCAGTATGGAGAATTTCTCCCCTGTTTCCGAGATTTCTTTAAATAATCTCCGCTCGTAATGAGGAGGGATAAACAGAGCGTTAACCACCGCTGCTGAAAAGACCCCTATAACGGTAAGCAAGAAACGATTCCCTGCAAAGTAAAGATAACTGCCTTCTGTCGTTTCCATTACGGCAATAACAGTTACTACGCTAAGCACAAGACTGCTTTCCAGCTTAAGGCGCAGATTGATGATGATGACGAGCATCACGACGATGCCCACGACAAGCGGTTCCGCACCCAGAAAGTATGTTGCCGTTATACCCAGAATAGCACCAATAAGATTGGCTTCCATCTGTTCCTTCAGGCTTTTCAACGTACGATATACGGTTGGTTCAATACTTAGCGTAGCTGCAATAGCCGCAATAACAGGAGGCTTTAAATCAAACCATTGACAGACAAGCAGCGCCAGAATAAGGGCGATTCCTGTCTTTAAAATACGTGCTCCGACGCGCATAATTCCTCCAAACAGTAGCTTTGCTAATAATGTATATTACCACGGTTCCTAAAAAAAGCAACAAAAAAAGAGCAGCCGCCCCTGGGAGAAGGACGGCTGCCGTATAGGTGGTAATCACACTGCATAATTGGGAGCTGCAGGTGAAAATTATACGCGAAAAATTATTCGGTAGCGATAGACGGATCGGCCTGTTCTTTCATCGGTGACAGC
The DNA here is from genome assembly GCF_002375825.1 of Aneurinibacillus sp. UBA3580. NCBI lineage: Bacteria > Bacillati > Bacillota > Bacilli > Caryophanales > Paenibacillaceae > Aneurinibacillus > Aneurinibacillus sp. UBA3580. The sequence goes on along the minus strand of NZ_DFMZ01000086.1, from coordinate 13,919 downwards.
ATAATGAAGTGCTGTTCGACGTTATCCAACAGTTTCTGGATTTGGGCTGCTTTCTCCTGTTGGCCGCTTGCTTCCAGCTCGTCAATGTATTCGCCGAGCAGGTAGGCGAGGTCTTCTTTGCCTTTAGCATTCAGCGAGTCGAGTGTGACTTTAGCCGCTTTTGCAATGCGGCGCTCGATTGCAGCTTTATCAAGTCCCATCTCCGGCTGAAGACGCAGATACACCGTACCGCCGGTCATACCGGAACAAATCCATGGACCCGGGTCACCCAGCACAACGGCACGCCCGTTTGTCATATACTCGAAGGCAAAGCCCTTGATATTGGCCCGTGCACCGATACCGCCCAGTTCATCGTTAATCGGCTCTTGCAGTTCACCACCGATGACGACATCAGCCCCTGACAGGCGGATGCAGGCACGGGCGTCCGCATTTCCTTGTACAATATACAGACCTTTTTGGGCGCCATAGCAGAAGCTCTTGCCCACAGAACCGTTAATAAATTGGCGATGTGCATTCATCGATTTCATGATAGCTATACGGCCGCCGAAGCCGGTCTTACCGACACCGTCCTGTGCGCCGCCATATACACGAATCGATACGCCTTCCGCATTGAAAGCGGCAAGCCCGTTCCCCGGCACGCTCCCGTTCTTGAAGGTAAGAGATACCTCCGGCAGATTTACGTAGCTGCCGTCCAGATACGGTTTCACACGGGCGCCGGAGTAGCGGCTGCCCAGTACACGCTGGTCGCTTAGAACATTAGTAAATGTTTCGTTAATCGGCGCATGTGGAGAAGCATAACTGTCTTGTGCTTCATATCCTTCGGCACCTACAGCGACCAGGACTTTTGATTCGACACGTGCCGGATCACTCAGCGGGAACGGGGCGCTTGCGAGCAGAGCCGTCAAATCCATTTGTTCTTTTCCGCGTTCCTGTACAAGCAGGTCTGCGCGGCCTACCATGTCCTGTGTACGCTCGAATCCAAGCTCGGCAGTAATGCGTTGTACCTCCTGGCCAATTTGAGTAAAGAGGCGTTTTAAGTTATCTACTGCTACATCAAATACACGAGGTACGAAGCGGCGCAAGCCATGTTCTTTGGCTTCTTCGACAGACTCGATTTGCGTTGCAATACCTACGTGGCAAGTATCAAGATGGCAGCCGCGGCATGTCGTACAGCCGACTGCTAGCATGGCGAGCGTACCGAATCCGATGCGGTTGGCGCCGAGCAGTATCATTTTGACCACGTCATGGCCACCTTTAATTCCGCCGTCAGCCCATAATTCTACCTTATCACGGAGTCCGGCTTCGATAAGCGCCGTGTGCGCTGCCTTTACACCGATTTCTACCGGAAGGCCGACATGCTGCAGCGCATGGACACGCGCGGCACCCGTACCGCCGTCGAAACCGCTCAATGTGATGAAATCCGCGCCCGCTTTGGCAATACCGACCGCGATAGTGCCGATATTCGGTACAACAGGCACTTTGACACACACTTTTGCTTCGCTGTTCGCGGTTTTTAATTCGGTAATAATCTGCGCCAGATCCTCAATCGAATAGATATCATGGTTGTTTGACGGGGAAATCAAGTCAGACCCGAGCGTTGCGTTCCGTGCCGCTGCAACTTTCGCTGTTACTTTTTTGCCCGGCAGATGTCCGCCTTCACCCGGTTTCGCACCCTGCCCGATTTTAATCTCAAGCAGGTTGGACGAGTTCGCCAGCTCTACATTTACTCCGAAGCGTCCGGAAGCAACTTGCTGTCCGCGGGTTCTCGGGTACTTGCCGAGCATGTCTTTAATCTCGCCGCCTTCACCGTTAAAGCTAATCATGTTCAACTGGTCTGCCGCTTCGGCATAAGCGCGGAATGCAACTTCATTCTGCGAACCGAACGACATAGACGAAATCATAAAGGGCAGGCTGTGTTCGCCGATAGAGACGTCCACTTGCTCCGGCGCTACCTTTTTGTTTGCTTTCGACACATTAAACTCCGTTAGATGACGGATGGATAGCGGATTTTGTCGTTCTTGCTCCAACAACTTCTCCGCAAAATCGGCGTACGGCAGACTTCCTGAGGCCACTTCACCGATAGACTTCCAGACACGCGGCCACAGATGGAAGATTTTTGCCGGGCGTGCTTTCTCATCATTCGCTTCTTCATAACGTTTCTTGCTGTCCGCTTCCAGTTCGGCGAATGAGGTACCGGCTTTATCACTGCCGCAGAAATTAACGATATCAAGCACATCAGCCACTTCATCACGAAGACCGATGGAAGAGAAGAGGCGTGCATAGCCGCGAAGTTCATGAATACCAATGGTGGAAATCACTTTTTCCAGCCCTTTATTCAATGCGTTAAAGAGATTTTCGACGGAAGCCGCTCCTTCCTTCGAGAAAACGGTCGCAAACAGCAGGTACGGCGCTACCGCATCTGCGCCCAGTCCGAGCGCTACTGCTAAATCGTGCAAGTTGCGAATGGAACCGGAGCGGATAATAAGGCTTGCCTGACGGCGCAAGTTATCGTTGCCTCTTGATCCCGCTTTTTTCAATGCGCGATCGACCTTGGAGATTACCAGATGCGGATCGATCCAGTATTGGTTCTCCTGATGAGCCATGCTGTCGTCGAACAGCAGAATACGTGCCCCGTTCTTCACCGCCTCTACCGTGCTTTGTGCAATGCGATCGAGCGCTTGCGGCATCGTCTCTCCATCTGTAAAGTATACCGGCAGAATGTGGGCCTCTGTCCCGAAATGCTCCATTAATTGTTCAAGTGAAACGGTATTAAGCTTATCGGCCAGTTCTTGCAGGCTTTTTCCTTCAACCAGCAAAGGGGAAGGAAGCTCAAGCGCTTTGGTCAGGTTACCTGATTGCGGGAAGAGTCCAGGGCGTCCGCCCAACACGACGCGAGTAGAGAAGTGCTCCATTTCACGCTCACGGTCGATCGCCGGATTGGTAACGACTGCAACGCTTTCTTTAATGAAATCGGCGATATTTTGCCGCACATCCGCAATGGCAGCCAGAGGCGCGTCATGCCCAAGGGAACGAATCGGTTCCGCGCCATTGGTGGACATCTGCTCTGCCAATTGGATGTGTTCACGCTCCCATCCGTAAGCGGCATATTGTTGGTTGGTTACCGTTTTGATATCATCATGAGGTGCTTTGGCAGCCAAAGGAGTTTCCGTAAAATGAAGCTGGCTGCGGAAACCGGTGAAATCAGCGCGTTTGCTGGAACGTTCCAGCACGATATTTTGCAGCTCATGATGAGGAATAATTGTAACTGGTTGGCCCGGATTGAGCTGTACGCCCACTTTTTCGCCCGGCGCGAGCGCTTTCGGCTCGTTAACCATTTCGTATACCGGGATAACCCCCTGCTCGGAAGAGAAATACAATGATGTCTCGCTTTCTACCATCCATACTGGACGCAAGCCCAGCGCGTCTACGCTAAATACGCACTCGTTGGCGTAACGGGAGACAATTCCGGCCGGGCCCTGTGCATAATGGCCCCATGTTTGACGGTAGTATACGTATAAATCCTGCAGTTCAGGTCGCAGGTTCTTCATCTCGTTAATAATCGGCGGGAAAACCATTTCTAGCGCTTCAAACAGGGACATATCATAACGGTGAATAAGTGTCTCGATGGTACGGTTCATATTCTGCGAATCGCTGCCCCCGTCTACCAGATCAACGTTAAGCATATCGCCTTCATCTTCCAATTTACGTATCGTATTAATTTCCCCGTTATGTCCAAGAATCGTAAACGGCTGTACGCGGAAGAAGTTGGACAGCGTGTTAGTGGAATAACGGTTATGCCCTATCGTTACGGACGAAGCGAATTCCGGCTCCTGGATGTCCAAGAAGTATTCCGGAAGAATGTTGGCTGCGCCCATGACTTTATAAGAAGCCGAATGATTGCTCAGGGAAGCGACATGAACATTATGCTTTTTCTCGATTGCAATCAACAATTCAAATAACGCTTTTTCGATAACGGCTGGTCCTTCATATTTACAAGCGAGCTGCCAGAATACAGGCTCGTCGGCGCGACCATTCTTGCCGAGCACTTCGCTGTTTACGGCGTTTCTCTGCTCCAATTCAATGGAAAGACCTTCCTGTTTGAACATGCCGCGGATATCTTCCATTACACTCTCAACATTATGGCCCTTATTCGGAATAAAAATATGGGCCACAGCGAAAGAAGGGGAGTATGCCAGTTCAGCCGCTTTTCCGGCATCTGCGAGCTTTTTAGCCCAAAGTTCCCGGGGGATGTCGCTCAGAATGCCGCAACCGTCACCTTCGCCGTCGATGAAACCGGAACGATGTTCCATCTTTACAAGACCGTCGATAATTTTGGAGATATTATCGCGATGAGGTTTTCCGTTCTTCTCTATGATAGCGATAATGCCACAGCTATCGTGCTCTTCTGCCAGGTGATTGCGGAAATTACCGAAATCTGCTCTCTTCATCGTTTCGGTCAGCTAAACTGACCTTCACCTCCTAATAAACAATAGTCTCTCACACGAAAAGTAAAGACCGTTTTTCTTTGTATAGGTCGGTCTCCAGAAAAAACGAACGTTATACATTCGTTTATAAAACAGTTCGATAAGAAAAACAAAACAGAACTGTCAAAAAAGTAAGTATAGAATATCATGAAATGTTACTTTCTACAATATCAATTTGATTAATTATTCAAATGAAAACGCTTTTATTTATGAAACCTTAACAATTAGAATAATTTAGAATATAAATAACAATAGTTAAAAAGCGAACAATAATGTTTTATTGTATTTAAATATTCGGATGATAATACGCATTTTCCATTAATGATCAAAATTATCCTTCGATTTTCCTTAGATGTCATATTATGTGACAAAAACGTTGGGATTTAATAATATTTGCCTATACAAAAAGGGCGCAATTAACAATTGCACCCTTGATGAGAAAATTCATTGCATATTTATTATTTTTTTTGTATTTTAATAAAAGCCTTCTTTGCGGCTTCAACTGTATAAATGATATCGTCTTCCGTATGGGATGTTGTAATGAACCACGCCTCATACTTAGAGGGAGCGAGGCAGATGCCTTCTTCAAGAATGGCGCGGAAGAACCGGGCGAACATGTCGCCGTCGGCTGTATTGGCATCATCATAATTTTTCACAGGCTTATCTGTAAAATACATAGCCAGCGCACCGACTACCCGGTTGATGGTTACAGGGACGCCCGCTTCGTCGGCTGCTTGCTTAAGACCCTCGCCCAGCATTTTGCCCAGACGATGCATTTCTTCATAGACGCCAGGCTGTTCAAGTACTTCCAGGCAAGCGATGCCAGCCTGCATCGACAGTGGATTTCCGGCATGCGTACCCGCCTGGTAAGCCGGTCCGAGTGGCGCCACTTTTTCCATGATTTCTTTCCGCCCGCCATATGCACCGATCGGAAGGCCGCCTCCGATGATTTTGCCAAGAGCCGTCAAGTCCGGTTCAATACCTAACAGGTTTTGCGCTCCGCCGTACATAAAGCGGAATCCGGTAATCACTTCATCGTAGATAACAAGTGCTCCGGCTTCGTGAGTGATACGATTCACCTCTTCCAGGAAACCTTCTTCCGGTGCTACGATGCCGAAGTTGCCGACAATCGGTTCCACTAGTACGCCGGCCACTTGCTCGCCCCATTTTTCCATCGCCTGGGCAAATGCATCGATATCGTTGTATGGTACGGTAATGACTTCATCTGCGATGGACTGCGGAATACCTGCGCTATCCGGTATGCCAAGCGTGGAAGGCCCGGAACCAGCGGCAACTAGCACAAGATCGGAATGGCCGTGATAGCAGCCTGCAAACTTCATAATTTTATTGCGCCCCGTATAGGCACGTGCTACACGAATGGTTGTCATCACTGCTTCTGTACCGGAATTGTTGAACCGAATTTTCTCCATGGAAGGAATAGCCTCGCGGATTTTACGGGCGAAGACGGTTTCCCATGGTGTTGGGGTACCGTATAATACGCCATTTTTTGCTGCGGAGATAATCGCTTCCGTAATATGAGGATGCGCATGACCGGTGATAATCGGGCCGTATGCGGCCAGATAGTCTATGTACTTATTGCCGTCGACATCCCAGAAGTACGCGCCTTCCGCTCTCGCCATAGTGACAGGCGCGCCGCCGCCTACCGCTTTAAAAGCGCGGGAAGGACTATTGACGCCTCCGACGATGACATCGAGCGCCTCATGATATAATTCTTCAGAACGTGTGAAATCCAAGATTTATTCCTCCTAATGATAGTGTCCATATTTAAAGATACGTTATATAGATGAAAGTTGGAAGGAGAAGAAGCTGGATATAAACAAAATTAACCCGTTTGACTTTAATGCCATGAACAAAAACGGTATGATAGCTGATGGAGCAAAAACGGAGGGAAGGTACAATGCTGAGAATTGAAGCGAAAGGACTCACAAAAGTGTTTAAATCATATAACAGCCGTCCGGGGCTTGCAGGGGCATTCCGCGATTTATTCAACCGCCAGTACCGCACCATGCGGGCCGTCGACGGAATTGACCTGGAAATCGCCCCCGGTGAGATTGTGGGCTATATCGGAGAGAACGGAGCGGGTAAGTCGACCACCATCAAAATGCTGACCGGAATTTTGATGCCGACGTCCGGTTATCTGCGTGTAAACGGCATGGATCCGCATCGGGAGCGGGAGAAGTTCGTGCGGACAATCGGTGTGGTGTTCGGCCAGCGCAGTCAACTCTGGTGGGATATCGCCGTGCAGGAATCGTTTACCCTGCTGAAGAAAGTATACCGGCTCACGGATGAAGAATATAAACGTCATATGGGGCATGTCATTGAAGTACTGGAAATCGAAGAGCTTCTAACCAAGCCGGTGCGGAAGCTTAGCCTCGGTCAGCGCATGCGTTGCGAACTGGCGGCTGCACTTATTCATAACCCACCGCTGTTGTTTTTGGACGAGCCGACGATCGGTTTGGATGTACTGGTCAAATTGAAAATTCGTGACTTCCTCAAGGAAATCAACCGGACATACGGAACAACGATTTTATTGACGACTCATGATTTATCGGACATCGAGGCGCTTTCGTCGCGGGTCGTCATGCTTGATAGCGGAAAAATCATCTATGACGGCGGATTAAATGAACTTCGCACGACATGGGGCAGCGAGAAAAGAGTCATGATTGAATTTACAGAGCCGGCTGAAGTAGAGGAGCTGGAACGCCTGACAGACACGCTGCCGGTGACATGGCAAAAAGAGAACGCGGTCCGTTTTCGTGCGTTGTTCGGCGAAGAAGATGTCGCTGTTTCCGATTTGCTGTCCCGCATTATCTCCCGTTATGAGGTGAAAGACATCTCCATTGAAGCGGTAAGTACGGAAGAGATTGTGCGCAATATCTATCAAGAGGGGATTATCAATGTTTAGCATGTACGCGGAAATTATCCGCATTCGTTTTCTAACCATGCTTGCATACCGCGTGAATTATTATAGCGGCATTATCGTTTACAGCATTAACATTGGGGCGTACTACTTCTTGTGGAACGCGATTTACGGCGGCCAGCCAAGTATGGGAGGCTTAACCTCGCAGCAGATGGTTACATATGTGGCGATTAGCTGGATGGCCCGCGCGTTTTACTTCAATAATATTGACCGGGAAATGGCGTTGGATATTAAAGAAGGAAAAGTAGCCATCGAGATGATTCGTCCTTATAGCTACCTAACCGTTAAACTTATGCAAGGGTTCGGTGAAGGGCTGTTCCGTCTGCTGTTTTTTTCCGTGCCGGGCATGCTGCTTGTCAGTTTTATTTTTCCGATTCAGTATCCTGACAGTGCAGCGACATGGAGCTGGTATTTGTTTAGTCTGCTGATGAGCTTCGTAATTAATACGCAAATTAACCTGATTACCGGGCTATTGACGTTTTTCTTCTATAATAACGAAGGAATTATGAGAGCCAAACGCGTAATTGTCGATTTATTTTCGGGGCTGATTTTGCCGATTAGCTTTTATCCGGAGTGGGCGCAAGAGATTTTGAAATATCTTCCGTTCCAGGCGATTAGCTATTTACCCGGTATGATTTTCACCGGCGCAATGAAAGGCGAGGAGATTTATTCGGCGTTGCTGGTACAGTCTACATGGGTTATCCTGTTGCTTCTTCCTGCGTGGATGATGTGGCGGTACGCCCGCAAAAGTGTAGTCATTCAAGGTGGTTGATGCGGAACATGTCCGACATAGGCTTCCTTTATCGATAAAGGAGGCCTTTTTCTTTATAGGTTTTTTCTTTTAAAAATTTGTGGTTAAAAGCGACTAGGGTAAGGTAAAAAATGGGATTTAACACTCAAATATGACTATAGTTACAAGGCCTGTTATTACTTTAAAATAATGGTTAAGGTATAAAATCTAGCTTACTATAATTGCAACTCTTTCTAACTATATGTATGAACAGGAGATAAGAATTTATATCTATCATAATTATAAAAATACAATAGAAGAACTGTGAGGAAAGGGATGGAATTTTTACGTGAAACAATATACCTTCGTAAGTAAAATTATGCTGGCTTTGACGCTGGGTGCTTTAAGTGTTTTTCCAAAACAGGTATGGGCGGCTGAGACCGCCGGAGAAGCAAAAGAAATAAGTAACGTAAACAGTTACCTGCCGAGAGACATTGAGCATCATTGGGCAGGGGATAAAGTGTATGATTTAATCCATGCCGAAATTGTGAAGGGATATGTGGAAGGGGACAGAGCGGTTATAATTAAACCGGACAAAAAGATTACGCGTGCTGAATTCGTTTCTCTGCTTGTCAGCGCGCTTGGTTTGAAGCAGGACCGGGAGCAGGAACCGCGCGCCTTTTCCGACATCGAGCCGAATCAATGGTATTCTAAGCCGGTCAATATTGCCAGTTCACTCGGTATTGTAAAAGGGGTAACGGAGACAACATTCGGACCGAATCGCAATATTACACGCGGAGAGATTGCTGCATTTATTACGCGCGCGTTTGCTTATACGATAGCATTTGATGAAGCGAACACAAAACCGTTCAAAGATGTCGGATGGTCGTACTGGGCCAAACGGGAAGTGGCAAAAGCCAGCTCGGTGAAGATTATTAGCGGGTATCCGAATGGAACTTTTAAGCCATTCGAATACGCAACGCGTGCCGAAGCAATGGTGATGCTATCCAATGCGCTGTATTTAGAGGAAAATGCGGTACCGTCGGATAAAACCTTGCTTGAAGCCGTAAAAACAGGCGAGGAAGAGGAAGGGCGGGCGTTGCAGGCGCTTGATTTGACGCGATTAAAAGAAATCAGCGACAGCCGCTATATAGGATACCATAAAGCGACCCGTGAACTGACCTCTGCCGTACTTCGCAAGTTTAAAGAAGCAGGATACAATGTGGAAGTTACCCGTGAAGGTACATTAAACGCCAAAGTCATCGGTAAATGGAACCGGATTGCCGTCGTGGAAGTGGACGGGGTAAAATATCATCTCAAAGCGAGCAAAGAAGGCGAAGAAAGTTTGGAGAACACGCAGACAATTAAAGGCGTTGTTATGCTGAAAAAAAATCCAGCGACCGGAGGATGGAACGTTTATACATCGGATATTCCGTTTTTGTTTACGGAAGAAATGCTTTCCGTACTTGGAATCCAATAACAGTGAGAAGCAGGGCGCCAATAAGACAGATTTTCTTATGGCTTGAATTAGCATAAGCGAGTATTTCCCACGGAAATCTCTTTCGCATATTGACTTGCCGGGCGTAAAGCATACCATTAAGATGGATAGGTGTTCATGCGGTGCACGGGGCAAGGAGGGATTTTGTGTTTTATCTTTCGCTTTTTTGGGATTATCTTAAACAATATTTTAAAATGCGGTTTGCTTATCGTCTGGATTTTATAAACGGAATTGTCTCGGATTTTATATTTCAGGTTACGAATCTGGTGTTTATTCTGGTTGTCTTTCAGCATACGACGCTGCTGAAAGGATGGACCCGTGATGAGATTATCTTTATTTATGGTTTTTTTCTTGTGCCATATGCGGTGTTTTCTACCTTCTTCAATCTATGGGAATTCCAGGAGAAATATATTATCAAAGGAGAGATGGACCGAATATTAACCCGACCGGCACACAATCTTTTTCAGGTAATGCTAGAGACGATGGATCCTCAATCACTGGTGGGTGCGGTGACCGGCATCGTAATTATGATATATGCCGGGCTGCATATGGGAATTGATATCTCATGGTATGATCCTTTGGTATTTATTTTGCTAGTTGTCTCCGGTGCCCTGGTATATGGTGGCGTCTATACAGCCATTGCGGCCATCGGCTTTTTCTCCGACTCGAAGACGGGAATTTCGCCAATGATTTGGAATATACAGAGCTACGGGCGTTATCCGGTTAATATTTATAATAAGGTTATCCGTTTTCTGCTGACATGGATCTTACCGTTTGCGTTTGTGGGAGTTTATCCGGCGGCGTATTTCTTGGAACGGGAAGAGTATTATTCTTATACGCTGCTAACGCCTGTGATCGGTGTTGTATTTTTCGTGATGGGTGTCATGATATGGAATTACGGGGTTAAACATTATCGGGGGGCAGGTTCCTAATGACAGGAGCATGTCCTTCCTTTGTTTTATCAGGCAAAAGTTGATAAGATGAAGGGGAATAAATTCTACGGGAATGGAGGAATACATAATGGCAAACGCAGTGGTTGGACAAGAGGCCCCGGATTTTACACTTCCGGCAAGCAATGGGAAAAATGTGTCTTTGCATGATTTCCGAGGCAAAAATGTAGTGCTGTATTTTTATCCGAAAGATAACACGCCGGGCTGCACGAAGGAATCGTGCGATTTTCGCGATAAAGCAGAAGAATTTACCGCCAAAGATACGGTAATTTTAGGTGTGAGTACAGATAGTTTGACGTCTCATGATAAGTTTATTAAAAAGTACAATCTGCCGTTTCTGCTGCTGAGTGATACGGAAGCCGAAGTGTCCAAGTTGTATGATGTATATAAACTAAAAAAGAATTTTGGCAAGGAATACATGGGAATTGAGCGCTCGACGTTTATCATCGATAAAGAAGGTCGCCTGAGGAAAGAGTATCGCAAGGTGAAAGTGGATGGACACGTAGACGAAGCGCTGCAGTATATCTCGGAGAATCTGTAATTCAGAAAGAGGCAGGAGCCTGGACGAAAGGGTGAGGGACAGCGTATGGGCGTCGCTCATTATGATTGGACAGAATACTATGACATCGTTTCCAATGGATTGGAAGGCGATATAGCGTTCTATACGGAATTGGCGCTTCAATCAGGAGGAGCGGTATTGGATTTGGCGTGCGGTACCGGCCGGATGTCCATTCCGCTGGCGCTCAAGGGAGTGGAGGTTGTTGGTGTCGATTCCTCTGAGAAAATGCTTGAGAAAGCGCGTGCTAAGGCAGAAATGGCGTGTGTAAGCGATAAATTGCAATTTATGCATGGCGATATGCGTACATTTGAATTGAATCGTACATTTCCGTTGGTGATAATTCCGTATCGGTCTTTTTTGCATCTTCTTTCGGTTAAAGATCAGATGGCTGCGCTGCGTCAAGTGCGAAAGCATCTTACGGACGACGGCTTGCTTGGGTTGAATGTGTTTGTTCCGACAATTAAGCATCTATATGAACAGGATGAAAAAAGTTCGACGCGCGGAATTTACACGATTCCAGGGAGCGATGATCGGTTGGTGGTCTGGGACTATACACGCTATGATCATTTTCAGCAAATCGCCGAGATTATCCGGCAGTATGAACGTACGGACCGGGATGGCGTCGTTGTACAACGCGTGGTAACTCCGTTTCACATTCGATACATTTTTCCGGCGGAGATGCATCATTTGTTGCGCTTGGCAGGATTCAGTGTCGTAGGGCGTTACGGTGATTTTGCTAAAGGAGCATTTGGACCGGAAAGTTCTGAGTTGATTTTGGTTGCCAAAAAGCGGTAGGCCTGTTTCTGGGGAGAGGAAGTGATAAAAGAAATGAAGATTATATCCACGGCTAAAATGAGTGGGCGTCATCAAGAGAAATTGGTAACGTCATATCCTCACCATCAGTTTCACTTTTATGCTTCGATGAAAGAAGCGCAAGCTGATGTAATGGATGCAGATATATTGGTTACATACGGGGAAGATTTGACACCGGAGAATATTCCGGAAATGCAAAAACTAAAATGGATTCAAGTGCTAAGTGCAGGAGTGGACATGATGCCTCTGTCGCTATTAGCTGATCGCGGCATACTGGTAACGAATGCGAGCGGAATTCATAAAATCCCTATGGCTGAATATACGTTTGGCGTCATGCTGCAGGTGGCACGCAAAATGAATGAACTGTATGAGAAGCAGCGCAATAGCGAATGGGATCGCAGTATTCGGGTGGAAGAACTGTACGGTAAGACTCTGGGGATCATCGGAGTAGGAGCGATCGGTGAGGAAATTGCGCGCCGTGCTCAGGTGTTTGGCATGAAGGTGCTGGGCGTGAGCAGGAGCGGGACATTAAAATCAGGGTGTGATGAGATGTATGCGCAGAAGGACTTGCTCACTGTTCTTCCGCGTTGCGACTATATCGTGGTCATCGTGCCTCTGACGGAAGAAACCCGCAACCTTATCGGACGTACCGAGTTGGAAGCCATGAAGGAAAGTGCTGTGCTGATCAATATTGCCAGAGGGGCGGTCCTTGATGAAGAAGCATTGGTTACACATCTTCAAGAAGGGAAGCTGAAAATGGCAGTCCTTGATGTATTCTCGGAAGAACCTCTGCCGAAATCATCTCCGTTTTGGCAGTTGGAAAATTGCCTGGTGACACCTCATATGTCGGGACGTTCGCCTTTTTATATGGAGCGTGCATTAGAGATTTTTCATCATAACCTTACTGCATATGATAAAGAGGCGGAGTCGGACATGATGAATGTCATTGATTGTCGTCGAGGATATTAAGGTAAGAGGGACATTAATAAAAAGGAAAGATGGCGGGAGGGAACAGGTATGAAGATTTATACAAAGTCGGGAGATAAGGGAGAGACTAGTCTGGTCTACGGTATGCGCGTTCCTAAGTATGATCCGCGCGTTGAGGCATATGGAACCTGTGATGAAGCTAATTCGGCGATTGGGCTTGCGCTTTCCCATATGCCTGAAGGGAATGAATGGCAGGAGTTTTTCTCTGTATTTCATATTGTGCAGACGAAACTATTTCATATAGGTGCCGAACTGGCCACGCCTGCTGGCAAAGAAGTAGGGTGGAAAATTGAAGAGGCAGATGTAGAGTATCTGGAGAAGATGATTGACAAGTGGGATGCAGAGCTTCCTGCATTAACGAATTTTGTTCTTCCCGGCGGATGTCCGGCAGGAGCGGGCTTGCATTTTGCACGAACGGTTGTGCGCCGGGCGGAACGCAAAGCGATTTCCGTCGGTGAACAGCTGGAAGTTAATCCTGTCGTTATTCGCTACCTAAACCGTCTATCCGACTTTTTGTTTGTCGCAGCCCGCTATGTGAATCAGAAGATAGGCAAACCCGAACCGACCTTGCATCAAAATGAAAAGAAACAGTAAGAAGGTGCGATACTAATCCGTGTAACATGTAAAGGTGTAAAAGGGGAGAGGGCCGGAGGTACTTCTCCTTTTTTGTATTGAATTTATTGTTTGGGTATGATAACATATTACATGCTCATACGCTAAATAGTTAATTTGTGCATATTAGGATACAAAAGGAAATAAAAAAAGTTCTTGCACTGTTGGTGAGTATGTGATATATTATAAAAGTCGCTGCTGAAACGCGACGATGCATGAAAGAATGAGTTCCTTGAAAACTGAACAGTACCACTCGATGTGTGCGAGTAAAACAAACCCATAAAAGTGTGGTGAATGCTTTTATGGGGCCCGAAACAATTTCGTTTCAATTACTTAAGCTAGCTT